>NZ_JBHWVM010000039.1:0-66439 GCF_042736805.1 Streptomyces sp. NPDC060031 | reverse complement strand
GTGCGCGGCCCCCGGGCGGCGGCGCCCCTGCCGGACCGCGGCCTCGCGCCGCCGGCTCCGCAGACCCGAACCCGAGAGGTGGCCCCGTGAGCCTGACCGACACCCAGAGCGGCACCCGGACCGCCGCCGAGGCCCGCGGGGCGCGGCTCGCGCTGCGCGGCGCCCGGCTCGGCCACCGGGGCGGCGCGGTCCTCGACGGGATCGACCTCACCGTCGAGCCCGGCGAGGTGCTGGCCGTCGTGGGCCCGTCCGGCTGCGGGAAGTCCACGCTGCTGCGCACACTGGCCGGGCTGCTGGCGCCGCTCGGCGGCTCGGTGGAGCAGGACGGCGCCCCGGTCACCGGACCGCACGCCGACCGGGCGCTGGTCTTCCAGGACGATGCCCTGCTCCCCTGGCGCACGGTCCGGGCCAACGTCGAACTCCCCCTCGCGATCGGCGGCGGGCGGCTGCCGCGCGCCGAGCGGCGGCGCGCCGCCGAGCAGTGGCTGGAGCGGGTCGGGCTCGCCGCGCACGCGAACCGGCTCCCGCACCAGCTCAGCGGCGGACAGCGCCAGCGCGTGCAGCTGGCCCGCGCCCTCGCCGCACGCCCCCGCGCCGTCCTGATGGACGAGCCCTTCGGCGCGCTCGACGCCCAGACCCGCGCCGAGATGCAGGACCTCCTCGTGGACGTGCTGGCCGGCACCGGAGCGACGGTCGTCTTCGTCACCCACGACGTCGACGAGGCCCTGTTCCTCGGCGACCGCGTCGCGCTGCTCGCCGCCGGCGAGGTGGTGCCCGTACCGCACCCGCGCGACCGCGCCGCCGTACCCGCCGCACTCCGGCAACAGATCATCAACTCACTCTGAAGGGCCGCACCATGGACATCCCCGCCCTCGACGAAGCCGAGGAAATCTCCTGCGACGTCCTCGTCATCGGCGGCGGCACCGCCGGCACGATGGCGGCGCTGACCGCGGCCGGGCGCGGCGCCCGGGTGCTGCTCCTGGAGAAGGCGCACGTACGGCACTCCGGCGCCCTCGCCATGGGCATGGACGGGGTCAACAACGCCGTCGTACCCGGCCGCGCCGAACCGGACGACTACGTCGCCGAGATCACCCGCGCCAATGACGGCATCGTCGACCAGTCCACCGTCCGCCAGACCGCCACCCGCGGCTTCGCGATGGTGCGGCGACTGGAGTCGTACGGGGTGAAGTTCGAGAAGGACGAGCACGGCGAGTACGCGGTGCGCCAGGTCCACCGCTCGGGCTCGTACGTGCTGCCCATGCCCGAGGGCAAGGACGTCAAGAAGGTCCTCTACCGGCAGCTGCGCCGCCGCGAGATGCGCGAGCTGATCCGCATCGAGAACCGGGTGATGCCGGTACGGGTCCTCACCTCGCCCGAGGACGGCCGGGCGATCGGCGCGGCCGCCTTCAACACCCGTACCGGCGCCTTCGTGACCGTCCGGGCGGGGGCCGTGATCCTGGCGACGGGCCCGTGCGGGCGGCTCGGACTGCCGGCTTCCGGATACCTGTACGGGACGTACGAGAACCCCACCAACGCCGGGGACGGGTACGCGATGGCGTACCACGCGGGCGCGGCGCTGACCGGGATCGAATGCTTCCAGATCAACCCGCTGATCAAGGACTACAACGGTCCGGCGTGCGCGTACGTCGCGAACCCCTTCGGCGGCTACCAGGTCAACCGGCACGGCGAGCGCTTCGTGGACTCCGACTACTGGTCCGGGCAGATGATGGCCGAGTTCGCGGCCGAACTCGACTCGGACCGGGGGCCGGTGTACCTCAAGCTCAGCCACCTGCCGGAGGAGTCGGTCGCCTCCCTCGAATCGATCCTGCACACCACCGAGCGCCCCACCCGCGGCACCTTCCACGCGGGCCGCGGCCACGACTACCGCACGCACGACGTCGAGATGCACATCTCGGAGATCGGTCTGTGCGGCGGCCACTCGGCCTCCGGCGTACGGGTGGACGAGCGGGCCCGCACCACCGTGCCGCGCCTGTACGCCGCCGGGGACCTGGCCTCCGTACCGCACAACTACATGATCGGGGCCTTCGTCTTCGGAGACCTGGCGGGCGAGGACGCCGCGCGGTACCGCCCGTACGAGGGCGCCCTGCCGGCGGACCAGCTGGCGGCGGCGCACGAGCTGATCTACCGGCCGCTGCGCCACCCCGGGGGCCCGCCGCAGCCGCAGGTGGAGTACAAGCTGCGGCGCTTCGTGAACGACTACGTGGCCCCGCCCAAGACGGGCGCGAAACTGTCGCTGGCCGTGGCGGCCTTCGACCGGATGACCGGCGAGATCGCGCTGATGGGGGCCACCACCCCGCACGAGCTGATGCGCTGCGCCGAGGTGTCCTTCATCCGGGACTGCGCGGAGATGGCGGCCCGGTCCTCACTGGCGCGCACCGAGTCGCGGTGGGGGCTCTACCACGAGCGCCTCGACCATCCGAAGCGGGACGACGCGGGCTGGCTGCACCACCTGGACCTGCGCAAGTCGGCTTCCGGGGCGATGGAGTTCACGGCCCGGCCGGTGGAGCCGTACCTCGTGCCCGTCCCGGAGTTCACCCCGACGGGCGGCCCCTCCCGGCACCTCGGCGAGGTGTCCCTGCTGCCCGTGGCGACGGCCGGACCCCGGGAGACCGCCCCGGCGGCGCGTCCGGCGGGGCGGCCCGCCGGGGGCGCCGGCGGATCCGGCGGCGCGCCCTCCTCGCCGCGGATCCTGGAACTCCTCGCCCTGGCGGAGGAGTCCCCCGACCTGGACGCCCTGCGGGCCTACCTCGAAGACCCCGACGCCTCGGTACGGGCCGCCGCCGTGGCCGCGATCGGCGAGAGCGTCCCGGCGGGCGCGGGCCCGGCGCTGGCCGCCCGGCTGGCCGACGCCGCGCCGACCGTGCGCGCCGCGGCGGCGGCCGCCCTGCGCGAGCTGCTGGAGGTGCTCCCCGCGGACCCGGAACTGGCCGCCGCCCTGCACGCGGCCCTGGCCGTCGCCGACCCCGCGGTGCGCTCGGCCGCACTGGAGGCCCTGCGGGCGCTGCGGCTGGGCGACGCGGACCGGTACGCGCCGTCCCTCGCGGACGCCGACGTGGAGGTCCGCATCCACGCGGTACGGGCGCTGGTCTCGGTGGACGCGACCGCGGAGCTGGCGCGGGCCGCCGGGGATCCGGCCCGCGAGGTCCGCGTGGCGGTGGCCAAGGGCCTGGCCTCCGTACGCGGGGCAGCACCCGGCCCGCTGGAGCCGCTGCTGTCGGACCCTGACCCGCTGGTACGGGGCGCGGCCCTGGCGGCGCTGGCGTCGACCGGCTGCCCGGCCCCGTACGCGGGCACCGCGGTGGCCGCGCTGGCGGACCCGGCCTGGCAGGTGCGGGCGGGGGCCGCGGCGGCCCTCGCGGCGGCCGGACCGCGGGCGGCGGTCGGCCCGTTGGCGGCGGCCCTGGCCGATGCCAACGCGGACGTCCGCAAGGCCGCGGTCCTCGCCCTGCTGGCCCACCGCACCACCCCGGCGGCCGCCGCGGCCCTCGACGCGGCCACGGCCGACCCGGACGCGGACGTCCGGGCGTACGCCTCCCGCGGCTAGGCCCACTCTGACGAGCCTTCGCCTGAACGGTGCGCGGGGGACCCCGTTTGGAGGCGTGCCGCGTGCAGCCCGGCCACGGCGCCTGGATGGTGGACGAAAGCCCCCGAACGGCAGGAGTTCCGATGCCCCTCCGCACCCGCAAGGCCTTCTTGACCTGCGCGGCCGCCGTCTCGCTCGGCCTGGCCGCCGTCGCGCCCGCCCACGGCGTCGAGGGGCCCGCACCCGACCCGAGGAACAAGCGGGCCATGAGGGACATGGTGACGGCGTTCCGGGCGACGGCCAAGTACGTGGACGAGCGGGAGGCCATCAAGGACGGGTACGTCCCGCACGGCGAGGCATGCATGACCAACCCGTTCGGGGTGGGCTCCATGGGCTACCACTACGTCAAGGAAGCCAACTGGGGTTCGAAGGACCCCGGCAAGCCGACCGCGCTCCTCTACAGCACCCACAAGGACCGGCACGGCCGTCGCAGGCTCCAGACCGTGGAGTGGATGTCCACCGACGGGGACCAGGACCTGAAGACCACCGACGACAGGCCGAGCATGTTCGGCCTGCCGTTCGACGGCCCCATGCCGGGCCACTGGGCGGGCATGCCCAAGCACTACGACCTCCACATGTGGGCGTACGAGGACAACCCGGCCGGCCGCTTCCACAACTGGAACCCCGCCCTGACCTGCCCCAAGGCGGCAGGCGCCGCGTCCACCGCCGGACACGGCCATCACCCGTGAGGACGGTCTTGAAGCGAGCGGCGACGGAGCCTGATCTTCGGGAGTCCGCAGACTCGTTTCCACATGCGTCAGGGCCCGGCTGTCCCAAGGGGAGCCGGGCCCTGACGCATGCGCGAAACCGGGTCAGCGGACGAACGTGCTCGCCTGTCCCGCCAGGTCCAGGAAGTACTGCGGGGCCACGCCCAGGACCAGGGTGACCGCGACGCCGATCGCGATCGTGGTCATCGTCAGCGGCGAGGGCACGGCCACCGTCGGGCCGTCCGCCTTCGGCTCGCTGAAGAACATGAGCACGATGACCCGGATGTAGAAGAACGCGGCGATCGCGGACGAGATGACACCGACCACGACCAGCGCTCCCGCACCGCCCTCCGCCGCCGCCTTGAAGACGGCGAACTTGCCGGCGAAGCCGGACGTCAGCGGGATGCCGGCGAAGGCCAGCAGGAACACCGCGAAGACGGCCGCCGTCAGCGGCGAACGCCGTCCCAGCCCCGCCCACTTGGACAGGTGCGTCGCCTCGCCGCCCGCGTCGCGCACCAGCGTGACCACCGCGAAGGCGCCGATCGTCACGAAGGAGTACGCGCCCAGGTAGAAGAGCACCGACTTGACGCCCTCCGCCGAGGTCGCGATCACACCGGCCAGGATGAAGCCCGCGTGCGCGATCGAGGAGTACGCCAGCAGCCGCTTCACGTCGGTCTGGGTCACGGCGATCACCGCGCCCGCCAGCATCGTGACGATGGCCACGCCCCACATCACCGGCCGCCAGTCCCACCGCAGACCCGGCAGGACCACGTACAGGAGGCGCAGCAGCGCGCCGAAGGCGGCCACCTTCGTCGCCGCCGCCATGAAGCCGGTGACCGGCGTCGGGGCGCCCTGGTAGACGTCCGGGGTCCACATGTGGAAGGGGACCGCGCCGACCTTGAAGAGCAGGCCCGTCAGCAGCAGGGCGCCGCCGATCAGCAGCAGCGCGTCATTGCCCATGGTGTCGGCCAGCGCCGGGTCGATCCGCGCGACGCTGCCGTCCACCACGTCGGCGATCACCGCGTACGAGACGGAGCCCGCGTACCCGTAGACCAGCGCGATGCCGAAGAGGAGAAAGGCGGAGGAGAAGGCGCCGAGCAGGAAGTACTTCACCGCGGCCTCCTGCGACATCAGCCGCTGGCGGCGGGCGACGGCGCAGAGCAGGTACAGCGGGAGGGAGAAGACCTCCAGGGCCACGAACAGCGTCAGCAGGTCGTTGGCCGCCGGGAAGATCAGCATGCCGGAGACCGCGAACAGTGCCAGCGGGAAGACCTCGGTCGTGGTGAAGCCGGCCTTGACGGCCGCCTTCTCGCTGTCGCTGCCCGGTACGGACGCCGCCTGCGCGGCGAAG
This sequence comes from Streptomyces sp. NPDC060031, assembly GCF_042736805.1. Classification (NCBI taxonomy): domain Bacteria; kingdom Bacillati; phylum Actinomycetota; class Actinomycetes; order Kitasatosporales; family Streptomycetaceae; genus Streptomyces; species Streptomyces sp. NPDC060031. The sequence continues at coordinate 60,777 of NZ_JBHWVM010000039.1, read as the reverse complement.
GAGTCGACCCGGTTGCCGTGGGCGGCCGGGTCCAGGCGCCGCTCGGCGAAGGTGAAGATCGCGACGACCGAGGCCAGCAGGATGGTGCCCTGCAGGAACAGCGCCGGGCCGTCCACCGCCACGGCCCCCATGGCCGCGATGTGCGCCTTGCTGCTCCCGTACCCGCCGGCGGCGAGACCGACGACCGCCGCGAAGGCCGAGGCCAGCGCGGCGACGGCGAGGAACACCTGGACGTAGTAACGGGACTTGCGCGGTACGAAGGCCTCGACGAGGACTCCGACGATCGCCGCTCCCAGCACGATCAGTGTGGGCGAGAGCTGCGCGTACTCGATGTGCGGGGCCGGGATCTTGTCGATCGGCTCCCCCGCCGCCAGCGTCAGCAGGCTCTGGGCAGCAGTCATGGTGCTCACTTCGCCGCCTCCCCATTCTTGGCCTCGACAGCCACCTCGGGCTTCGGGTCCGACTGCTTCACATCCGACATGGTGTGCTCCACCGCCGGGTTGACGATGTCCGTCAGCACCTTCGGGTAGACGCCGAGCCCGATCAGCAGCGCGATCAGCGGGGCGACCACCAGCACCTCCCGCAGGCGCAGGTCCGGCATCGCCCGGACCTCCTCCTTCACGGGGCCGGTCATGGTGCGCTGGTAGAGCACCAGCGTGTAGAGCGCGGCCAGCACGATGCCGAAGGTGGCGATGATGCCGACCACCGGGTACCGGGCGAACGTGCCGACCAGGACCAGGAACTCACTGACGAACGGCGCCAGGCCCGGCAGCGACAGGGTCGCGAGACCGCCGATCAGGAAGGTGCCGGCCAGGACCGGCGCCACCTTCTGCACGCCGCCGTAGTCGGCGATGAGCCGCGAGCCCCGCCGCGAGATCAGGAAGCCGGCGACCAGCATCAGCGCGGCCGTCGAGAGTCCGTGGTTGACCATGTACAGCGTCGCGCCCGACTGGCCCTGGGAGGTCATCGCGAAGATGCCCAGGATGATGAAGCCGAAGTGCGAGATCGACGCGTACGCGACCAGCCGCTTGATGTCCCGCTGCCCGACCGCGAGCAGCGCCCCGTAGACGATGCTGATCAGGGCCAGGACCAGGATGACCGGCGTGGCCCACTTGCTGGCTTCGGGGAAGAGCCCGAGGCAGAAGCGGAGCATCGCGAAGGTGCCGACCTTGTCGACGACCGCGGTGATCAGCACGGCCACCGGGGCGGTGGCCTCGCCCATCGCGTTCGGCAGCCAGGTGTGCAGCGGCCACAGCGGGGCCTTCACCGCGAAGGCGAAGAAGAAGCCGAGGAACAGCAGCCGCTCGGTGTTGGTCGCCATGTCGAGCGTGCCCGCGGCGCGGGCGGCGGCGATCTCCTGGAGCGAGAAGTTCCCGGCGACCACGTACAGCCCGATGACGGCGGCGAGCATGATCAGGCCGCCGACCAGGTTGTAGAGGAGGAACTTGACGGCCGCGTACGAGCGCTGCGCGGCCGCGTTCTCGTCCGAGCCCGAGTGCGCCCGGTCCCCGAAGCCGCCGATGAGGAAGTACATCGGGATGAGCATGGCTTCGAAGAAGATGTAGAAGAGGAAGACGTCGGTGGCCTCGAAGGAGATGACCACCATCGCCTCGACCAGCAGGATCAGGGCGAAGAAGCCCTGGGTCGGGCGCCAGCGCGAGGAGTGCGTCTCCAGGGGGTCGGCGTCGTGCCAGCCCGCCCCGATCACGAAGGGGATCAGCAGGGCGGTGAGCGCGATGAGCGCCACCCCGATGCCGTCCACGCCCAGTTCGTAGCGGACGCCGAAGTCGGCGATCCAGGCGTGGGACTCGGTGAGCTGGTAGCGGTCGCCACCGGGCTCGAACCGGACCGCGACGAGCACGGCCAGGGCCAGTGTCGCCAGCGAGAAGAGCAGCGCGAGCCACTTGGCCGCGGTCCGGCGGGCGGCCGGGACGGCCGCCGTCAGGACCGCGCCGACCGCGGGAACCGCGGCCGTCACCGTCAGAAGCGGGAAACTCATTTCACACCGCCCTCATCAGCAGGGTCGCGGCGATCAGGATCGCCGTGCCCCCGAACATCGAGACCGCGTAGCTGCGGGCGTAGCCGTTCTGCAGCTTGCGCAGCCGGCCCGAGAGCCCGCCGACCGAAGCGGCCGTCCCGTTGACCACTCCGTCGACCAGGCTGTGGTCGACGTACACGAGCGAGCGGGTCAGGTGCTCTCCGCCGCGCACCAGCACGACGTGGTTGAAGTCGTCCTGGAGCAGGTCCCGCCGGGCCGCCCGGGTCAGGAGCGAGCCGCGCGGGGCGACGACCGGGACGGGCCTCCGCCCGTACATCGACCAGGCGATCCCGACGCCGACGACGAGGACGACCATGGTCGACAGCGTCACCGTCAGGGCGCTGACCGGCGGGTTTCCGTGCTCGTAACCGGTGACGGGCTCCAGCCACTTGAGGAACCGCTCGCCGATCTCGAAGAACGCGCCGGCGAAGACCGATCCGAACGCCAGGATGATCATCGGGATGGTCATGGACTTCGGGGACTCGTGCGGGTGCGGCTCGTGGCCCTCTGCGTCCGGCTGCCACCGCTTCTCGCCGAAGAAGGTGAGGAGCATGACGCGGGTCATGTAGAAGGCGGTGATGCCGGCGCCCAACAGGGTGACCCCGCCGAGGATCCAGCCCTCGGTGCCGCCCTTCGCGAAGGCCGCCTCGATGATCAGGTCCTTGGAGAAGAAGCCGGACAGGCCGGGGAAGCCGATGATCGCCAGGTAGCCGAGACCGAAGGTGACGAAGGTGACCGGCATGTACGTCCGCAGGCCGCCGTACTTGCGCATGTCGACCTCGTCGTTCATGCCGTGCATGACCGAACCGGCGCCGAGGAAGAGGCCGGCCTTGAAGAAGCCGTGCGTCACCAGGTGCATGATGGCGAAGACGTACCCGATCGGGCCGAGGCCGGCCGCCAGGATCATGTAGCCGATCTGCGACATCGTCGAGCCCGCGAGGGCCTTCTTGATGTCGTCCTTCGCGCAACCGACGATCGCACCGAAGAGCAGCGTGACCGCGCCGACCACGACCACCGCGGTCTGCGCGTCCGGCGCCCCGTTGAAGATCGCCCCGGACCGGGTGATGAGGTACACGCCGGCGGTGACCATGGTCGCCGCGTGGATCAGGGCCGAGACCGGGGTCGGGCCCTCCATCGCGTCGCCGAGCCAGGACTGCAGCGGCACCTGGGCCGACTTGCCGCAGGCGGCCAGCAGCAGCATCAGGCCGATGGCCGTCAGCTTGCCCTCGGAGGTGGCGTCCGCCGAGCCGAGCACCGGACCGAAGGCGAAGGTGCCGTAGGTGGTGAACATCAGCATGATCGCGATCGACAGGCCCATGTCGCCGACCCGGTTGACCAGGAAGGCCTTCTTGGCGGCGGTGGCCGCGCTGGGCTTGTGCTGCCAGAAGCCGATGAGCAGGTACGAGGCGAGGCCCACGCCCTCCCACCCGACGTACAGCAGCAGGTAGTTGTCGGCGATGACGAGCAGCAGCATCGCCGCGACGAACAGGTTGAGGTAGCCGAAGAAGCGGCGGCGGCGCTCGTCGTGCTCCATGTACCCGATCGAGTACACGTGGATGAGCGTGCCCACCCCGGAGATCAGCAGGACGAAGGTCATCGACAGCTGGTCCAGCTGGAAGGCCATGTCGGCCTGGAAGCCCTCGACGGGGATCCAGGTGTACAGGCGCTGGTACAGCGTGCGGTCCTCGGCGCTGCGCCCCAGCATGTCGGCGAAGAGGCTCACGCCGATGCCGAAGGAGACGGCCGCGAGCAGGGTGCCGATCCAGTGGCCGGCCTTGTCGAGACGCCGGCCGCCGCACAGCAGCACCGCCGCTCCGAGCAGGGGCGCCGCTACCAGCAGCGCAATCAGGTTCTCCACAGCGACCCCTTACAGCTTCATCAGGCTGGCGTCGTCGACCGAGGCCGAATGGCGGGTACGGAACAGCGACACGATGATCGCGAGGCCCACCACGACCTCGGCGGCGGCGACGACCATCGTGAAGAACGCGATGATCTGGCCGTCGAGGTTGCCGTGCATCCGGGAGAAGGTGACGAAGGCGAGGTTGCAGGCATTGAGCATCAGCTCGACGCACATGAACAGCACGATCGCGTTCTTCCGGATCAGGACTCCGGCCGCTCCGATGGTGAACAGCAGCGCGGCCAGGTACAGGTAGTTGACCGGGTTCACTTCGAGGCCTCCTCACGGCCGAGCCGCTCGGACGAGGCCTGCTCCAGCGCCTTCAGGTTGTCCAGCGACTCGCTCGACACGTCGCGGATCTGACCGCGGGCGCGCAGCGTCTTGTTCACGGTCAGCTCGGACGGGGTGCCGTCCGGCAGCAGGCCGGCGACGTCCACCGCGTTGTGCCGGGCGTAGACACCCGGCGCGGGCAGCGGCGGGAGCTGCACGCCCTCGCGTACGCGGCGCTCGGCGAGCTCGCGCTGGGTGGCGGCCCGCTCGGTGCGCTCGCGGTGCGTGAGCACCATCGCGCCGACGGCCGCCGTGATCAGCAGGGCGCCGGTGATCTCGAAGGCGAACACGTACTTGGTGAAGATGAGCGTGGCCAGGCCTTCGACGTGCCCGCCGGAATTGATCCGGCCGAGCCCGTTGAAGTGGGTGAGCTTGGCGTTGGCGAGGCCGGCGATCAGCAGGATGCCGAAACCGGTCCCGCACAGGGCGGCCAGCCAGCGCTGCCCCTTGATCGTCTCCTGCAGCGAGTCCGCGGCGGTGACGCCGACGAGCATGACCACGAAGAGGAACAGCATCATGATCGCGCCGGTGTAGACGACGACCTGGACGATGCCCAGGAAGTACGCCCCGTTGGCGAGGTAGAAGACCGCCAGGATGATCATCGTCCCGGCCAGGCTCAGGGCGCTGTGCACGGCCTTCTTCATCAGGATCGTGGACAGGGCGCCGATGACGGCGACGGTGCCCAGGATCCAGAACTGCACTGCCTCACCGGAGGAGGTCACCGAGGCGCCGGCGGCGGCGATGGCGCTCATGCCCCCACCTCCTCGGCGGCGTCCTGCGCGACGGGGGCGCTCTCGCCCTTGGAGACGGCGACCTGCCGGACCGTGCCCGGGGCGGCCCCGGTCACCAGCCCGCGGTAGTAGTCCGTGTCCTGCGTGCCGGGGAAGATCGAATGCGGTGCCTCGACCATGCCCTCGGTCAGGCCGGCCAGCAGCTGCTCCTTGGTGTAGATGAGCGATTCGCGGCTGGAGTCGGCCAGTTCGAACTCGTTCGTCATGGTCAGCGCCCGCGTCGGGCACGCCTCCACGCACAGCCCGCACAGGATGCAGCGGGCGTAGTTGATCTGGTAGACCCGCCCGTACCGCTCACCCGGGGAGTAGCGCTCCTCCTCGGTGTTGTCCGCACCCTCCACGTAGATCGCGTCGGCGGGACAGGCCCAGGCGCACAGCTCGCACCCGATGCACTTCTCCAGACCGTCCGGGTGGCGGTTGAGCTGGTGGCGTCCGTGGAAGCGCGGAGCGGTGGTCTTCTGCTGCTCCGGGTACTGCTCGGTGAGGCGCTTCTTGAACATGGCCTTGAAGGTCACGCCGAAGCCTGCCACCGGGTTCTGCCACTTCTCGCCCTTGTCGGCGTCAGACATTCTCACCACCCTCCTCTCGGTCACTCTCGGTGTTCACGCCGCCACTGACCATCAGCTCCCGCTCGGAGCGGGGCCGTCGACGCGGTACGGGTGCCAGGTGCTGGCCGGGCTTGGGCGGTACGGGGAACCCGCCCGCCATCGGGTCGAACGGCGCGTCGGCCGCCGCCTGTCCGGCCTCCTGCGAGGCCGCCTTCTCCTTCTTGTCGCGGAAGAGGTCCGCGACGAAGGACAGCAGCAGGAGCGCGATGACGCCGCCGCCGACGTAGAGCACGATCTCCTGGAAGTCGTAGTTCTCGTTCCGCAGCGCGCGGACGGTGGCGACCAGCATCAGCCACACCACGGAGACCGGGATCAGGACCTTCCAGCCGAGCTTCATCAGCTGGTCGTAGCGCACGCGCGGCAGCGTGCCGCGCAGCCAGATGAAGAAGAACAGCAGCAGCTGGACCTTGAGGACGAACCAGAGCATCGGCCACCAGCCGTGGTTGGCGCCCTCCCAGTACGTGGAGATCGGCGCCGGCGCCCGCCAGCCGCCGAGGAAGAGGGTGACCGAGACCGCCGAGACGGTGACCATGTTGACGTACTCGGCCAGCATGAACAGCGCGAACTTGATGGAGGAGTACTCGGTGTTGAAGCCGCCGACCAGGTCGCCCTCGGACTCCGGCATGTCGAAGGGGGCGCGGTTCGTCTCGCCGACCATCGTGATGACGTAGATGATGAAGGAGACCGGCAGCAGGACGATGTACCAGCGGTCCGCCTGGGCCTCCACGATCGCCGAGGTCGACATCGACCCGGAGTAGAGGAAGACCGAGGCGAAGGCCGCGCCCATCGCGATCTCGTACGAGATCATCTGCGCGCAGGAGCGCAGGCCGCCGAGCAGCGGGTAGGTCGAGCCGGAGGACCAGCCGGCGAGCACGATGCCGTAGATGCCGACCGAGGCCACCGCGAGGATGTAGAGCATCGCGATCGGCAGGTCGGTCAGCTGCATCGTGGTGCGCTGGCCGAAGATCGACACCTCGTTGCCCGAGGGGCCGAAGGGGATCACCGCGATGGCCATGAAGGCCGGGATCGCCGCGATGATCGGGGCCAGGACGTAGACGACCTTGTCGGCCCGCTTGACGATGACGTCTTCCTTCAGCATGAGCTTCACGCCGTCGGCGAGCGACTGGAGCATGCCCCAGGGGCCGTGCCGGTTGGGGCCGATGCGCAGCTGCATCCAGGCGACGACCTTGCGCTCCCACACGATGGAGAACAGCACGGTCACCATCAGGAAGGCGAAGCAGAACACCGCCTTGACGACGACGAGCCACCAGACGTCCCGGCCGAAGAGGGAAAGGTCCTCGGCGGCAAGCTGTACGAAGTCACCGGGTACCGCGTTCACGCGTCCACCTCCGCAGTGGTGTCGCCGGCGTCCGCCGGGGTGGCCGGCCCGATCCGGACGAGGCCGCCCGGCAGGGCCCCGGTGTCGGCGATGACTCCGGAGCCGGTGGAGTTCAGCGGGAGCCAGACCACCCGGTCGGGCATCTCGGTGATCCGCAGCGGCAGTTCCACGGAGCCGGCCGGACCGGTCACCGCGAGGACGTCGCCGTTCTTCACGCCCGTCTCCGCGGCCGTCGCGGCCGACAGCCGGGCGCTCGCCTCGTGCCGGGTGCCGGCCAGGGCGTCGTCGCCGTCCTGCAGCCGGCCCAGGTCGAGCAGCAGCCGGTGGCCCGCGAGGACCGCCTCGCCCGCCCCCGGCCGCGGCAGCGCCACCGGGTCGGTGGACTGCTCGGAGGCGAGTTCCCCGCCCCACGGACCGAGCCGCTCCAGCTCCCGGCGCACGGCGTGTACGTCGGGCAGCGCGATCGGGCGGTCGGCCGCGTCGGCCAGCATGTGCAGCACCCGCGAGTCGGCGGGGGCCAGCCGGCGGGTCATCTGCTCGGGCTTCAGCGCGGCCTCGAACGGCCGGACCCTGCCCTCCCAGTTGATGAACGCGCCCGACTTCTCGGCGACCGCCGCGACGGGGAACACCACGTCCGCGTGGTCGGTGACCTCACTGGGCCGCAGTTCCAGCGAGACCACGAAGGCCTCCTGGAGGGCGACCCGCGCGCGGACCGGGTCCGGCAGGTCCGTCACCTCGACGCCCGCGACCAGCAGGGCGGAGAGCTCCCCGCCCGCCGCGGCCCCGACGATCTGGCCGGTGTCGCGCCCGTAGCGGTGCGGGAGTTCGTCCAGGCCCCACGCGGTGGCGACCTCGTCGCGGGCCCGCGGGTCGGTGGCCGGACGGCCGCCCGGCAGCAGGGACGGCAGCGCGCCCGCCTCGACGGCGGCCCGCTCACCGGCCCGGCGCGGGATCCACACCAGGCGGGCGCCGGTCGCGGCGGCCGCCCGTACGGCGGCGGTCAGCGCGCCGGGCACACCCGCGAGGCGCTCCCCGACCACGATGACGGCGCCCTTCTCGCGCAGCGCGTCGGCGGCCGCGTGGCCGCCCTGCTCCAGACCGGAGCGGGAGGCCAGCGCGGCCAGCCACTCGGGCTCGGTGCCGGGGGCGGCGGCCAGCAGGGTGCCGCCCGCCTTCTCCAGGCCGCGGGTGGCGAAGGGGGCGAGGGCGAAGGTCCGCTGCTTGTGCTTGCGGTGGGCCTTGCGCAGCCGCAGGAAGACCCCGGGGGCCTCCTCCTCGGACTCGATGCCGACGAGCAGCACCGCGGGCGCCGCCTCCAGCGAGGAGTACGTCACCCCGTCCCCGTCGAGGTCCTTGCCGGTGCCGGCCACGGTGGCGGCCAGGAACTCGGCCTCCTCCGCGCTGTGCACGCGGGCCCGGAAGTCGATGTCGTTGGTGTCGAGCACCACGCGGGCGAACTTGGCGTACGCGTACGCGTCCTCGACGGTGAGCCGGCCGCCGGTCAGCACACCGGCCCGGCCGCGCGCGGCGGCGAGGCCGTTCGCCGCCGCCTCCAGGGCCTCGGGCCAGCTCGCCGGGGCGAGGACCCCGTCGGCGCCGCGCACCAGCGGGGTGGTGAGCCGGTCGGGGCGCTGCGCGTAGCGGAACCCGAAGCGGCCCTTGTCGCAGATCCACTCCTCGTTGACCTCGGGGTCATCCGCGGCCAGCCGGCGCAGCACCTTGCCGCGGCGGTGGTCGGTACGGGTCGCGCAGCCGCCCGCGCAGTGCTCGCACACGCTCGGGGAGGAGACGAGGTCGAACGGGCGGGAGCGGAACCGGTAGGCGGCCGAGGTGAGCGCGCCGACCGGGCAGATCTGGATGGTGTTGCCGGAGAAGTACGACTCGAACGGGTCGCCCTCGCCGATGCCGACCTGCTGGAGCGAGCCGCGCTCCAGGAGTTCGATCATCGGGTCGCCGGCCACCTGGTTGGAGAAGCGCGTGCAGCGCGCGCACAGCACGCACCGCTCGCGGTCCAGCAGCACCTGGGCGGAGATCGGCACCGGCTTCTCGTACGTGCGCTTTTGACCCTCGAAACGGGACTCCGCGTTGCCGTGCGACATCGCCTGGTTCTGCAGGGGGCACTCGCCGCCCTTGTCGCAGACCGGGCAGTCCAGCGGGTGGTTGATGAGCAGCAGCTCCATCACACCGCGCTGGGACTTCTCGGCGACCTCGGAGGTCAGCTGCGTCTTGACGACCATGCCGTCGGTGCAGGTGATGGTGCAGGAGGCCATCGGCTTGCGCTGGCCCTCGACCTCGACGATGCACTGGCGGCAGGCGCCGACCGGGTCGAGGAGGGGGTGGTCGCAGAACCGGGGGATCTCGATGCCGATCTGCTCGGCGGCCCGGATCACCAGGGTGCCCTTGGGCACCGACAGCTCCATGCCGTCGATGGTCAGGGACACCGTGTTCTCCGGCGGTACGGCGGCTTCGCCGCCACCGGCGGGACCGTTCGTGGTGACGGTCATGCGTTCACCTCGGAGTTCTTCTTGGGACCGTCAGCCCAGAGGGTCGACTTCCTGGGGTCGAAGGGGCAGCCCTTGCCCGTGATGTGCTGCTCGTACTCCTCGCGGAAGTACTTGAGCGAGGAGAAGATCGGGCTGGCGGCGCCGTCGCCGAGGGCGCAGAAGGACTTGCCGTTGATGTTGTCGGCGATGTCGTTCAGCTTGTCGAGGTCGGACATCACGCCCTTGCCGGCCTCGATGTCGCGCAGCAACTGCACCAGCCAGTACGTGCCTTCGCGGCAGGGTGTGCACTTGCCGCAGGACTCGTGGGCGTAGAACTCGGTCCAGCGGGTCACCGCCCGCACCACGCAGGTCGTCTCGTCGAAGCACTGCAGGGCCTTGGTGCCGAGCATCGAGCCGGCCGCGCCCACGCCCTCGTAGTCGAGCGGGACGTCGAGGTGCTCCTCCGTGAACATGGGGGTGGAGGAGCCGCCCGGGGTCCAGAACTTCAGCCGGTGGCCCGGCCGGATCCCGCCGCTCATGTCGAGGAGCTGGCGCAGGGTGATGCCGAGCGGGGCCTCGTACTGGCCGGGGCCGACGACGTGCCCGGAGAGCGAATACAGCGTGAAGCCGGGGGACTTCTCGGTCCCCATCGACTTGAACCAGTCCTTGCCCCTGTTCAGGATCGCGGGAACCGAGGCGATGGACTCGACGTTGTTGACGACAGTGGGGCACGCGTAGAGCCCCTCGACGGCAGGGAAGGGGGGACGCAGCCGGGGCTGACCGCGCCGGCCTTCGAGGGAGTCGAGGAGTGCCGTCTCCTCGCCGCAGATGTACGCGCCCGCTCCCGCGTGCACCGTGATGTCGAGCTTCAGCCCGCTCCCGAGAATGTTCTCCCCGAGGTAGCCCGCCTCGTACGCCTCGCGCACCGCCTCGTGCAGGCGCCGCAGCACCGGCACGACCTCGCCGCGCAGGTAGATGAAGGCGTGCTCCGACCGGATCGCGTAACAGGCAATGATCATTCCCTCGATGAGGGAGTGCGGGTTGGCGAAGAGAAGGGGGATGTCCTTGCAGGTTCCCGGCTCCGACTCGTCCGCGTTCACGACGAGGTAGTGCGGCTTTCCGTCGCCCTGCGGGATGAACTGCCACTTCATTCCGGTGGGGAAGCCCGCGCCGCCGCGTCCGCGCAGGCCCGAGTCCTTCACGTACGCGATGAGGTCGTCCGGGGTCATCGCGAGTGCCTTGCGCAGGCCCTCGTACCCCTCGTGGCGCCGGTAGGTCTCCAGCGTCCACGACTCGGGCTCGTCCCAGAAGGCCGAGAGCACGGGCGCGAGGAGCTTCTCCGGGCTCGTGCCTCCCCCGGCCTGTGGCTGGGAGGTGCCCCCGTGGCTTTCCTTGGAGGACACGGTCATCACTCCCCTCCCTCGGTGGTGGCCTCGCCGCGCGGGTGCACGATCGGGGCGTGCGGGGACTCGCCGCGCGCGATGCGCAGGCCGGTCAGGGAGGCGGGGCCCGCGCCGCCGCTCGCCTCGACCGCGCCTTCGCGCTCGTCGGGGAAGCCCGCCAGGATCCGGGCGGTCTCCTTGTACGTGCACAGCGGCGCGCCCCGGGTCGGCTCGACGGGGCGGCCGGCCAGCAGGTCGTCCACCATCGCCTTGGCGGACTCGGGGGTCTGGTTGTCGAAGAACTCCCAGTTGACCATCACCACGGGGGCGTAGTCGCAGGCCGCGTTGCACTCGATGTGTTCGAGGGTGACCTTGCCGTCGGGGGTGGTCTCGTTGTTGCCCACCCCGAGGTGCTCCTTGAGCTCCTCGAAGATGGCGTCGCCGCCCATCACCGCGCACAGCGTGTTGGTACAGACGCCGACCTGGTAATCGCCCGAGGGGCGCCGCCGGTACATCGTGTAGAAGGTGGCCACGGCCGTGACCTCGGCGGTGGTCAGGCCCAGCACCTCGGCACAGAAACGGATGCCGGTGCGCGAGACGTGGCCCTCCTCGGACTGGCACAGGTGCAGCAGCGGCAGCAGCGCGGAGCGGCTGTCGGGGTAGCGGGCGATGACTTCCTGCGCGTCCGCTTCGAGCCGGGCGCGTACGTCGGCCGGGTAGTCGGGGGCGGGCAGCTGCGGCATCCCCAGTTGGACGTCTGTCATCGGTCGACGCCTCCCATCACGGGGTCGATGGAGGCGACGGCGACGATGACGTCGGCGACCTGGCCGCCCTCGCACATCGCGGCCATGGCCTGCAGGTTGGTGAAGGACGGGTCGCGGAAGTGGACCCGGAAGGGGCGGGTGCCGCCGTCGGAGACGACGTGGACGCCGAGTTCGCCCCTGGGCGACTCGACCGCCGCGTACGCCTGTCCGGCCGGCACCCGGAAGCCCTCGGTCACCAGCTTGAAGTGGTGGATGAGGGACTCCATGGAAGTGCCCATGATCTGCTTGATGTGGTCGAGCGAGTTGCCGAGCCCGTCCGGGCCCATCGCGAGCTGCGCCGGCCAGGCGATCTTCTTGTCGGCGACCATGACCGGACCCGGCACCAGCCGGTCCAGGCACTGCTCGATGATCCGCAGCGACTGGCGCATCTCCTCCAGGCGGATCAGGAACCGCCCGTAGGAGTCGCAGGACTCGGTCGTCGGCACGTCGAACTCGTACGTCTCGTATCCGCAGTACGGGTCCGTCTTGCGCAGGTCGTGCGGCAGGCCGGCGGAACGCAGGACCGGGCCGGTGGCGCCCAGCGCCATGCAGCCGGTGAGGTCGAGGTAGCCGACGTCCTGCATGCGGGCCTTGAAGATGGGGTTGCCGGTGGCGAGCTTGTCGTACTCCGGCAGGTTCTTCTTCAGGGTCTTCACCAGGTCGCGCAGCTGGTCCACGGCGCCCGGGGGCAGGTCCTGCGCGAGGCCGCCGGGGCGGACGAACGCGTGGTTCATGCGCAGGCCGGAGATGAGCTCGAAGGCGTCGAGGATCAGCTCGCGGTCGCGGAACCCGTAGATCATGATCGTGGTCGCGCCCAGCTCCATGCCGCCGGTGGCGATGCACACCAGGTGGGAGGAGAGCCGGTTGAGCTCCATCAGCAGGACGCGCAGGACGGTGGCCCGGTCCGGGATCTGGTCGGTGATGCCGAGCAGCTTCTCGACGCCGAGGCAGTACGCCGTCTCGTTGAAGAACGGCGTCAGGTAGTCCATGCGCGTGACGAAGGTGGTGCCCTGCGTCCAGTTGCGGAATTCGAGGTTCTTCTCGATTCCGGTGTGCAGGTAGCCGATGCCGCAGCGGGCCTCGGTGACCGTCTCGCCGTCGATCTCCAGGATCAGGCGGAGCACTCCGTGGGTGGACGGGTGCTGCGGACCCATGTTGACGACGATCCGCTCGTCGTCCGCGCGGACCGCCGACTGGACGATCTCGTCCCAGTCGCCGCCCGTGACGGTGTAGACCGTGCCTTCGGTGGTCTCGCGCGCAGAGGCGTGGTGTGAGGTGGACATCAGCTGTACGACCTCCGCTGGTCGGGAGCCGGAATCTGGGCGCCCTTGTACTCGATGGCGATGCCGCCGAGCGGGTAGTCCTTGCGCTGCGGGAAGCCCTGCCAGTCGTCCGGCATCATGATCCGGGTGAGGGCCGGGTGCCCTTCGAAGACCAGGCCGAAGAAGTCGTACGTCTCGCGCTCGTGCCAGTCGTTGGTCGGGTAGACCTTCACGAGCGAGGGGACGTGCGGGTCGCTGTCCGGTGCGGACACCTCCAGCCGCACGATCCGGCCGTGGGTGAGCGAGCGCAGGTGGTAGACGGCGTGCAGCTCGCGGCCCTTGTCACCGGGGAAGTGCACCCCGCTGACGCCGGTGCAGAGTTCGAAGCGCAGCGCCGGGTCGTCGCGCAGGGTGGAGGCCACCCGTACGAGGTGCTCGCGGGCGATGTGGAGCGTCAGCTCGCCGCGGTCGACGACCACCTTCTCGATGGCGTTCGCGGGAAGCAGGTCCTGCTCCTCCAGGGCCCCTTCGAGCTCGTCGACGACCTCGTCGAAGTACGAGCCGTACGGGCGGGCGCTCGCGCCGGGCAGCGCCACGGTGCGCACGAGGCCGCCGTAGCCGCTGGTGTCGCCGCCGTTGTCGGCGCCGAACATGCCCTTGCGGACGCCGATCACCTCGGGCCCGGCGGAGGCCCTGGGTGCGGGCACGTTGTTGCCGTTCTCCACGGCCGGGTCGTCGCTCACCGCAGGAGCCCCTTCATCTCAATGGTGGGGAGGGCCTTGAGGGCCGCCTCCTCCGCCTCGCGGGCCGCCTCTTCCCGGTTCACGCCGAGCTTCGATCCCTGGATCTTCTGGTGGAGCTTGAGAATCGCGTCCATCAGCATCTCGGGGCGGGGCGGGCAGCCGGGCAGGTAGATGTCCACCGGGACGATGTGGTCGACGCCCTGGACGATCGCGTAGTTGTTGAACATTCCGCCCGAAGATGCGCAGACCCCCATGGAAATGACCCATTTGGGAGCGGGCATCTGGTCGTACACCTGCCGCAGCACCGGCGCCATCTTCTGGCTGACCCGGCCCGCCACGATCATCAGGTCGGCCTGGCGCGGGGAACCGCGGAAGACCTCCATGCCGAAGCGGGCCAGGTCGTACCGGCCCGCCCCGGTGGTCATCATCTCGATGGCGCAGCAGGCCAGGCCGAAGGTCGCGGGGAAGACGGATGACTTGCGCACCCAGCCCGCGGCCTGTTCGACGGTGGTCAGCAGAAAGCCGCTCGGCAGCTTCTCTTCCAGTCCCATGGAAAATTCAGCCCCTCAGTCCCATTCCAGGCCGCCGCGGCGCCAGACGTAGGCGTAGGCGACGAAGACGGTGAGCACGAAGAGGAGCATCTCGACGAGCCCGAAGATCCCCAGCGAGTCGAACGTGACCGCCCAGGGGTAGAGGAAGACAATCTCGATGTCGAAGACGATGAAGAGCATCGCCGTCAGGTAGTACTTGATGGGGAAGCGGCCGCCGCCGGCCGGCATCGGAGTGGGTTCGATGCCGCACTCGTAGGCTTCAAGCTTTGCCCGGTTGTACCGTTTTGGGCCGATCAGCGTGGCCATGACCACGGAGAAGATCGCAAACCCTGCGCCGAGGGCGCCGAGCACGAGGATGGGCGCGTACGCATTCACGCTCCTCGCTCCTTCCAGTCGTCCTTGACCGTTGGACCGCTGCCGGCGCATGTGAGGCAGTTCACAAGCCGGACTGGTGCGCATCTTATGCCCGGTCCTCTGTGATCTGCGACACGGGTTGCAACAACGAGTTTGTGATCTCCACCACCTGACGAACGATCATGAAGTCCGATGAGTGGTGATCTTCGTACGCGAAGCATCCACATGATCACCAAAGGTGACATCCGACCTCGTCGCCGCAGGTGGAAGAGGTGTCGCACTATCAAACCGTGGCCCGTGCAGGCAAATTGGCGGCGCGGCGGCCGTGGTGATAAAGCGATCGCCATCGCCCGGCCGGGGGAGGGTCCGCGTACGGGGGTGGACGCGTGCGTCCGTTCACGAACCCGGGCCCCGGATCCGCCGGCCACTTCACAGCGGGATCACGAACCGGCCACAGCGTCCGCACAGCGTGACGTTCCTGTGACCTGTGCCACTCCGAATTCGCACCGGCGAAAGGGGGCTTGGCCATCTGTGGGGAGGGATGGTAGGTCGAGGGTCAATTCGGACTTATTGCAGAAAACCCATGATCACAGGCTTGCGGAAGCTTGTCCGATTGGTCCGTTACAGCGTCAATAAGACTCCCGAAGCGCCCGGTTAGCCCGCTTCGCGCGCAACTGTGGCGCAGACCACGTTTCTTGAAGGGAACCGCAACCCCCTGATAGCGGTTGTACTCATGTCCCACACCGCTCACATACCCAGCCACCGGAAGCCCCGCCGCAGCGCCTCGAAGCTCGCGGTCCGTGCCGGAGTTGCCGGTGGCGTCCTCAGCACCCTGGCCATGGCGGGCACGGCGAACGCGGCCACGGCCGCCGAGCCCGCGACCGAGACGACGCACGAGATGCCGGTCCTCAGCATGGACCTGGCCGCCGAGGTCTCCTCGTCCGTCACCAAGGCCGCGGAGAACACCCGCGCCGCCGCCCTCGAGGGCGAACTGCACGCGCAGGAGGAGACCGCTCGCACGGGCGCCGCCGCCGAGGCCAAGAAGGCCAAGGAAGACGCCCAGCAGGCCGACGCCGAGCAGAAGGCGAAGGAGGAGGCGGACCGCAAGGCCGAGGCCGAGCGCGCCAACCGCAGCTCCGCCCGCGCCTCCCTGTCGACCAAGTCGGCTTCCTCCGGCTCGACCTCCAGCGACGGTTCCGGCGCTTCCGTGGCCGCCCCGGCGACCGGCTCCGCCGCCGCCATCGTCAACTTCGCCCGTGCGCAGGTCGGCAAGGCGTACGTCATGGGCGGCACCGGCCCGTCCTCGTTCGACTGCTCCGGCCTCGTCCAGGCCGCGTACCGCCAGGCCGGCATCTCCCTGCCGCGCATGTCCCAGGCGCAGTCCTCCGCGGGCACCTCGGTGTCGCTGAGCGCACTGGAGCCGGGCGACATCCTGTACTGGGGCTCCAAGGGCAGCGCGTACCACGTGGCCGTCTACGTCGGCGGCGGCAAGTTCGTCGGCGCGCAGAACTCCAACACGGGCATCGTCGAGCGCTCCCTGAGCTACGACAAGCCCACGGGCGCCGTCCGCGTCCTCTGAGCCGCCCGGGCGCCTAGGGGCGCCCTCCGCTGCCCTGAGCGCCTCCCGGAGGCCTTCAGGCACGTCCGAGCACCGCGAAAGGGCCGGCACTCCCCCGCTCGGGGGCGGAGTGCCGGCCCTTTCGCGTCCCAACCGGCGGCCGGGGCGTACCGATCGGGCCGAAGCCCTGCGAAGATGACCGCGGCGCGCACGCCCGATTCACCCCAGGAGGTGGTGATCCATGATCACCGAGCCGTACGAGGACCAGGGCGGCAGCGGCGCAGACCCGACCGCCCTCCCGGCCGCGGCCGGACTGGGCCTCCTGGCCATGGGCGGCTGGCTGCTCACCACCGCCCGGCCGTGGCACAAGCCGAATCACCCGGTGACCCTCGGCCTCGGCTGGACCGCCTCGGCGGCGCTCCTGATCTGCGGTCTGGTGCTGCTGTCCCGGTGCATCCGGTCCGTGCACCGCTCGGGCGAAGCACCGTACGCATCGCATGAATCGCCCGGATCGCCCGGATCGGCCTGCGCCGGCCCGTACGAATAGGCGGCCCGCGGCTCAGGCCTTCGGGCCACCTTGGTTCCACCGAAGCAACCATCGGACGAGGAAATTCCTACCGGCGGTGTTACGTTTTTGGTATGAGCAGTCACGTAGCACCGCAGGCCGTCGAGCGGGCCGGCAAGAGATCCGTGTCGCTCCCCCAGTCATTGATCAAGGAAGTCGAGGAACGCGCCGGCAAGAGCGGCTTCTCCTCCGTCGTGGCCGAAGCCCTGGAGGAATGGCTCGCCGCGCAAAAGCTCCGCGAGGTCGTGACCGCTGACCGCAAGGCGTTCGGCCCCGTCTCCGCCGAAGCACGGCGGCAGGCGGAACAGGAGTGGTGAGCAAGCGCCTCGAGACCAAGGCAAAGAGCGAGGGCACGCTCGTCCTGGACGCCCAAGGGCTTTCACTGCACGCCGACGGTGACGAGGGGATGCGGGCGCGCATCGAGGTCGCTCAGCAGAGCGGCCGCCGAGTGGCGCTGTCCGCCCTGACGCCCTTGGAGGTGCGCCGCACCGGAGAGGCCGCCAAGCGACTCCAGTTCCTGCTGTCCCGATTCGACGTCACGCCGGTCAACGACGCGGTGACAGAGGCCGCGGCAAAGCTGCTGGACGCCTCGGGCCTTGACGGACACGAATGCCTCGTGGACGCACTCGTGGTGGCCACGGCCGCGCTCTGCACACCTCCGGTACTGCTCGTCACGTCCGACAAGTCGCACATCCCGGCCCTGTGCAAGGCTGCCGAGGAGCTTCCCGGCTCGCCGAGGGTGAAGATCGTCAACGTTTGAGGGCTCAGCCGGCGTAGGCCGGGCCACTCGGCCTTGTGCCGCGCGGCCCGGCCTTGAATGATCAAGCTTTGGGTGCCACCTTCGAGAGGCCGTTGATGATGCGGTCCATCGCGTCGCCGCCGGCCGGGTCGGTGAGGTTGGCCAGCATCTTGAGCGTGAACTTCATCAGCACCGGGTGGCTCAGGCCGCGCTGCGTGGCGACCTTCATGACCTTCGGGTTGCCGATGAGCTTCACGAAGGCGCGGCCCAGCGTGTAGTAACCGCCGTAGGTCTCCTTGAGCACCTTCGGGTAGCTGTGCAGCGCCAGTTCGCGCTGCGCCGGGGTGGCGCGGGCGTGGGCCTGCACGATGACGTCGGCCGCGATCTGTCCCGACTCCATGGCGTACGCGATGCCCTCGCCGTTGAACGGGTTGACGAGCCCGCCCGCGTCGCCGACCAGCAGCAGGCCCTTGGTGTAGTGCGGCTGCCGGTTGAAGGCCATCGGCAGGGCCGCGCCGCGGATCGGCTGCGTCATGTTCTCGGGGGTGTAGCCCCAGTCCTCCGGCATGGACGCGCACCAGGCCTTGAGGACCTCGCGCCAGTCCAGCTCCTTGAAGGCGGCGGAGGAGTTGAGGATGCCCAGGCCCACGTTGGACGTACCGTCGCCCATGCCGAAGATCCAGCCGTAGCCGGGCAGCAGCCGGTCCTGCGGGCCGCGCCGGTCCCACAGTTCCAGCCAGGACTCCAGGTAGTCGTCGTCGTGCCGGGGCGAGGTGAAGTACGTCCGCACGGCCACGCCCATCGGGCGGTCCTCGCGCCGGTGCAGGCCCATGGCGAGGGACAGCCGCGAGGAGTTGCCGTCGGCCGCGACGACGAGCGGGGCGTGGAAGGCGACCGGGGTCTTCTCCACGCCGACCTTGGCCTGCACGCCGGTGATGTGGCCGGTGCGCGGGTCGCGGACGGGCTCACCCACGTTGCAGCGCTCGTACAGCCGGGCGCCGGCCTTCTGCGCCTGGCGGGCCAGGGTCTCGTCGAAGTCGTCGCGCTTGCGGACGAGTCCGTAGTCCGGGAAGGAGGCGAGTTCCGGCCAGTCCAGCTGGAGCCGCTGACCGCCCCCGATGATCCGCAGGCCCTTGTTGCGCAGCCAGCCGGCCTCTTCGGAGATGTCGATGCCCATCGCCACCAGCTGCTTGGTGGCGCGCGGGGTCAGTCCGTCGCCGCAGACCTTCTCGCGCGGGAACGCCGTCTTCTCCAGGAGCAGGACGTCGAGTCCGGCCTTGGCGAGGTAGTAGGCGGTGGTCGAGCCGGCGGGCCCGGCCCCGACGACGATCACGTCCGCGGAGTGTTCGGAGAGGGGCTCGGTCACTGCGGGGTCTCCCGAAGGCTCGATAAAGGGTGCCCAACGGCACGGGACACGTGCAGTCTATGCAGCGAGAGAGATCGCGAACCGAAGGGCTGCCCCCGATGACCCCCTCGCCCAGCTCGTCCAGCTCGTCCAGCTCGCCCGGCCTGCTCAGCTCGCCGGACCGGCCGCTGCCCGCCGTACGGCTTCGCGTGCCCACCGACGAGGACGCGCACGCCTGGCACCGCGCATTCGACGACCCGGACGTGATGGAGTTCCTCGGCGGGCCCGCCGAGCTGTCCGCGTACGAAGAGCTCACCGCGCGCCAGCGCATGCACGACGCACGGCTCGGCGTCTGCCTGTGGACCCTCCTCGACGAGGAGGACACGGTGCTCGGCTTCACGGGCGCGCAGCCGTGGCCCGCGGAGAAGGAGTGGGGGCCGGTCGGCGAGATCGAGATCGGCTGGCGGCTGGGCCGCTCCGCGTGGGGGAAGGGGTACGCGTACGCGGCCGCGCTGGCCACGCTGGAGCGGGTCCGGGAGGCCGGTGTCCCCCACGTCGTCGCCATGATCAACGACGAGAACGCGCGCTCGATCGCGGTGGCCGAACGGCTCGGCATGACCCTGGCGGAGCGCTTCCTCCTGCCCGGCGGCACGCGCCACGGCCGCCGCTACGAGCTGACGCTCGGCCAGGACTGACGGGACTGACGGGGCTGACGGGACTGACGGGGCTCTGCGCGAGCTGCCCCCGTTTCGGGGGCTCCGCCCAGACCCCCGCCTCAAATGCCGGCGGGGCTGGACTCGGCCGATGCCGCCGGCACCATCCGCCCCGCGCGTCAGAAGACGCTCAGGCCCGTCAGGGTCGTGAAGCGGTCGAGGGCCGCCACACCCGCGACGGAGTTGCCCTGGGGGTCCAGCCCCGGGCTCCACACCGCGAGGGTGCACTGGCCGGGCACGACCGCGACGATGCCGCCGCCGACGCCGCTCTTGCCGGGCAGGCCGACGCGGTAGGCGAACTCGCCTGCCGCGTCGTACGTCCCGCAGGTCAGCATGACCGCGTTGATCTGCTTGGCCTCGCTGCGCGTCAGCAGCCGCGAGCCGTCCGCGCGCAGCCCGTGCCGGGCCAGGAAGCGGGCTGCGCGGGCCAGGTCGGCGCAGCTCATCTCGATGGAGCACTGCCAGAAGTAGTGGTCGAGCAGGGCCGGCACGGGGTTGTCGATGTTCCCGTAGCTGGCCATGAAGTGCGCGACGGCGGCGTTGCGGTCACCGTGCTCGTGCTCGGAGGCCGCCACCTCGGCATCGAAGGCGATGTCCGGATTGCCGCTCTCCTCCCGCAGGAAGCGCAGGAGTTCGCTGCTCGCGTCGCCGGTCAGGGTCTGGAGCCGGTCGGTGACGACGAGCGCGCCCGCGTTGATGAACGGATTGCGGGGGATGCCGTTCTCGTACTCCAGCTGCACGAGGGAGTTGAACGGGTTGCCGGACGGCTCCCGGCCCACCCGCTCCCACAGGCTGTCGCCGCCCTCGGCGAGCGCGAGGGCCAGGGCGAAGACCTTGGTGACGGACTGGGTGGAGAAGGGGACCTGCCAGTCGCCCACCCCGAAGGCGTTGCCGTCGAGGTCGACGACCGCCATCCCGAACTGTCCCGGGTCCACGGACGCGAGTGCCGGGATGTACTCGGCGGGCGTCCCGCTGCCGACCAGCGGGACGATGTCCTCCGCGACCTGCTCCAGCAGCGTCTGGTAGTCCACGAGGGGCCTACTGCTTGGTGCCGCGGTGCAGCGCGACGATGCCGCCGCTCAGGTTGCGCCAGGCGACCTTGCCCCAGCCGGCCTTCTGCAGCAGCGCGGCCAGCGCGGGCTGGTCGGGCCACTCGCGGATGGACTCGGCGAGGTAGACGTACGCGTCGGGGTTGGACGACACCGCGCGGGCCACCGGCGGCAGGGCGCGCATCAGGTACTCGGTGTACACGGTCCGCAAGGGCGCCCAGGTGGGCTGCGAGAACTCGCAGATGACGACCTGGCCGCCGGGCTTGGTCACCCGGTACAGCTCGCGCAGGGCGGCGTCGGTGTCCTGGACGTTGCGCAGGCCGAAGGAGATGGTGACGGTGTCGAAGACGCCGTCCTTGAACGGCAGCTTCGTCGCGTCGCCCGCGGTGAGCGGAAGCCAGGGGTTGCGCTTCTTGCCCTCCCGCAGCATTCCGAGGGAGAAGTCGCACGGGACGACGTACGCGCCGGTCGCGGCGAACGGCAGCGAGGAGGTGGCGGTGCCGGCGGCGAGGTCGAGCACGGTGTGCCCGGGGCGGGCGGCGACCGCCTTGGCGACCTCCTTGCGCCAGAGGCGGGCCTGGCCGAGGGAGAGGACGTCGTTGGTGAGGTCGTAGTTCGCGGCCACGCCGTCGAACATGGAGGCGACTTCGTGCGGCTGCTTGTCCAGGGAAGCGCGGGTCACTGGCGTTGGCCCCTCGGTGTACGGATCGGCTGGTACCACCCCATCCTCTCAGGTACGGGCGCGCCCCCACCCCCGGGGCGGAGCCCCGGGAGTGGAACTGGCCCGGAGGACAGTTACGGAACGTGGCGCCCCCCGGTTGACTGGGCCCGCGCGGCCCGGTGACGGTCACCCGCCGGAGCGAGGGCCCCACCACCGGCCCCTCCGTGGCGGCCGCCACGAGCAAAGGGCTTCACGCATGCCGGCAGGCCATTCCACCGGTCGACCCCGCCGCACCGTCGCCACCCGCGCGGGCCGCCGCGCGGCCGAGCGCCGCAGGCGGCTGCGCCGTACCCTCCTCCTCGGCTCGGCCGCCGTGCTCGTCGCCGTCTCGGCGACGGCGTACGCGATGGCCCCGGGCGACGAGGTCGCCACCGTCGCCGACCGTCGCGCGCAGGGCTCCCCCGGCGACCAGGCCGGCCCGGCGGAGCGGCCCGCGCCTTCCGCCTCGGCCACGTCCTCGAAGACGCCCCGGGCGGCCACCGGCAAGCACTCCCCCTCGCCCTCCCCGTCGGCCTCCGCGTCCGCCAGTGCCCCGCCGCCCGCCTCCGCACCCGCCCCCGGGGGCTTCGCCGCCTCCTCCCTGGCCGGTCTGCCCCAGGGCAAGGGCCCGGTGCGCCGCTGGCGGCTGGAGGTCGAGGAGGGCAGCGGGGTCGCCCCGGACACCGCCGCCCGGGCCGTGGAGGCGATCCTCGGGGATCCGCGCGGCTGGATCCACGACCCGGCGTACGGCTTCCAGCTCGCCGGGGCCGGCCAGCCGGTGGACTTCACCGTGAAGATCGCGACGCCGACGACCACCGACCTGCTGTGCGAGGTGGTCACTCCGGAGCTGAAGGGCGAGACCAACTGCCGCGCCGGCCACACGGTGGTGGTCAACCTCAAGCGCTGGCAGGAGGGATCACCGCAGTTCGGCGGCACGGTGGAGGAGTACCGGGCGCTGATCGTCAACCACGAGGTCGGGCACGAGCTCGGCCACGAGCACGAGACCTGCCCGGGCCCGGGCAAGCCGGCGCCCGCGATGATGCAGCAGATCAAGGGGCTGCTCGGCTGCACGGCCAACGCCTGGCCGTTCGACGGGAACGGAACCTACCTGTCCGGTCCTCGCGTCCCCTAGAACAGGACAGGATGGGATGGGGCCGGGCGGCCGGTCCCGCCGGGGGCGAGGAGTGGGAACCGTGCGCGTCGTCAGCTTCAGTGTCCCCGCCTGGTTCCCGTCGTACGACGCCCCGGCAGCTCCGCACGCCCAGCTGACGGAGCAGGAGTCGGCCGTGTTCCTGTGCCTGGCCACCGGCGCCTCGAACGCGGAGCTGGCCGCCGAGCTGCAACTGTCCGTCAGCACGGTCAAGTTCCACGTGCACAACATACGGACCAAGCTGGGCGGGATCAGCCGTCTCCAGGCCTGCCTGCTCGCCGCGCTCGCGCTCAGCGGCGGCGGTGCAGCAGCCGTCCCCCGATGACCGTGGCCACACAGGTGGTCGGCCCCTGCTCCAGCAGTTCGTCCGGGCCCGCCACCGCGAAGGCCGCGAACCGGGCCGGGGCGCCGGGCTCCAGCACCCCGTGGAAGGCCCGCTCCAGCGACTCCCGCCCGGCACGGGGGTCCCCCCGGACGAAGTCTGGGAGAGGGTCCGGGGACGGCGCGCCTTCGTCACCCGCGGGCGGCAGGATCGTCAGCCCGGACCGCACCACCGCGGTCCGCACCGCCGGGACGGTGAACCGGCCGGACACCGCCACCACCCCGCGCGCCAGCAGCTTCTGCGTGCCGCGCCGGGCGCTGTTGCCCCAGCGGGCCTCGGTCATCTTGAGGTCGGCCAGCGCCGCGGCCCCGGTGACGGGTCCGGCGCCGAGCTCGGTGATCTCGTACGGGTCGTCGGGGTAGTACGTCCGCTCCAGCAGCGCGTCGGCGCCGCGCGCCAGCAGCCCCGGGGTGAGCACCCCGGGCCAGCGGCGGACCCGGGCGTGCGGGCAGGCCGCGCCCAGCTCCTCGTACGGGCCCACGCGGGCGATCCGGTCGCCCTCGACGAGGACGGCGCCGCCGGGCAGGGGTGCGGACCCCGGCCCGGGGACGAGGAGTTCGGCGGTGTGGAGCGTCAGCATCGGCAGCGGGCTCGCAGGCGTCAGTTCGTGGAGATGAGCTTCAGCTCGGGGTGTGCGGTGCCGCCTTCGATGGCGGTGGAGGAGATGTGCGAGACCACGCGGTCGTCGACCGGGTCGTTCGCCGGGTCGTCGTGCACGAGGAGGTGCTCGTACGTCGTGGCGCGCTGCGCCGGGGTGCGGCCCGCCTTGCGGATCAGGTCGATGATCTCCTGGCGGTTGGAGCGGTGCCTGGCCCCGGCCGAGGAGACGACGTTCTCCTCCAGCATGATCGAGCCGAGGTCGTCCGCGCCGTAGTGCAGGGAGAGCTGGCCCGCCTCCTTGCCGACGGTGAGCCAGGAGCCCTGGATGTGGGCGATGTTGTCGAGGAAGAGCCGCGCGATCGCGATCATGCGCAGGTACTCGAAGACCGTCGCCTGGGTCCGGCCCTTGAGGCGGTTGTTCTCGGGCTGGTACGTGTACGGGATGAACGCGCGGAAGCCGCCCGTGCGGTCCTGCGTGTCACGGATCATCGCGATGTGTTCGATGCGCTCGGCGTTGGTCTCGCCGGTGCCCATCAGCATGGTGGAGGTGGACTCCACGCCCAGCGCGTGGGCGATCTCCATGATCTCCAGCCAGCGCTCGCCGGACTCCTTGAGCGGGGCGATCGCCTTGCGCGGCCGCTCCGGCAGCAGTTCGGCGCCCGCGCCCGCGAAGGAGTCGAGGCCGGCGGCGTGGATCCGCTTGATGGCCTCCTCCGCCGAGACGCCGGAGATGCGGGCCATGTGCTCGACCTCGGACGCGCCGAGGGAGTGGATGACCAGCTGCGGGAAGGCCTTCTTGATGGCACCGAAGTGGTGCTCGTAGTACTCGACGCCGTAGTCCGGGTGGTGCCCGCCCTGGAACATGATCTGCGTGCCGCCCAGCTCCACGGTCTCCGCGCAGCGGCGCAGGATGTCGTCGAGGTCCCGGGACCAGCCCTTCTTGGTGTCCTTCGGGGCCGCGTAGAAGGCGCAGAACTTGCACGCCGTCACACACACGTTGGTGTAGTTGATGTTCCGCTCGATGATGTACGTCGCGATGTGCTCGGTACCCGCGTAACGGCGGCGGCGCGCCTCGTCGGCGGCCTTGCCGAGGGCGTGCAGCGGCGCGTGGCGGTAGAGGTCGAGCGCCTCTTCCTTGGAGATCCGGCCCCCTGCGGCGGCGCGGTCGAGGACAGACTGGAGAGCGGCCTGGTCGGTCACCGGTGCGTCACCTTTCGGCGGTGTGTCAAGAGGTCCGGACCGAGCCAGCCTACGCCAGGGTGGCGACGGCTTCCGGGACACCCCTGGAGATCGCGCTTCAGCCGAGACCGCCGTACACGACCGCGGCCAGCGCCCCGGCGAGCATGAAGGGGCCGAAGGGCATCGCGGTGCTGCGGCCCGCGCGGCGCAGCAGTATCAGGACCAGTCCGTGGACCGCTCCCGCGAGGAAGGCCGCGAAGGTCCCGAGGAAGAGGACGGGCCAGCCGTACCAGCCCAGGACCTGGCCGAGGGTGAGCGCCAGCTTGACGTCTCCGAAGCCCATGCCGCGGGGGCTGATCAGGAAGAGGACCAGGTAGCAGCCGCCGAGGGCCGGCGCGCCCAGCAGGGCCGTCCGCCAGGAGCCCGCCGCCCCGCAGGACAGCGCGGCCAGGCCCAGGCCCGCCGCCGTCAGCGCGGCGAGCGGCAGCGTCAGCACGTCGGGCAGCCGGAACACGGCCGCGTCGACGAGGGCCAGTACGACACCGAACGGCGCGAGGGCCAGCCACACGAACAGTTCGGGCCGGCCCCCGACGGCCGCGGCGAGCGCCCCGCAGGCCGACGCGGTCAGGAGTACGGGCAGCAGCGCGGGCCGGTAGGCCCCGGCGGCTGCGCCGCCGCAGGGCACGCAGAGCGCGCGGCCCAGCCAGCCCCGGGCCGGTCCCGTCAGCGGGTGCCCGGCCGGGCAACCCGTACGCCACGCGTCGTCCCGTTCGACGGCGAGCCGGTAGACGGCACGCGGTACGAGCAGGCCCCAGCCGGCGCCCCAGAGCGCGGCCGCGGCGACGAGGAACGCGAGGGCCATCGTCAGCCCGCCGCCGCGCTGCCGCGCCAGGCCGGCCACAGGTGGTCGAGCAGGGCCTCGGTGCGCGGCGGCAGGCCGCGCCCGTGTTCGCGGCCGCGGGCGGCGAGGGAGGCCCCGAGCGCGGACATCCGGGCCTCGTCGCCGGTGGCGTGGGTCGCGCGCAGCAGTTCGTTCCACAGCCGCTCGTCGTCGGGCGACGAGGACAGTGCGACGGTGACGGCCGAGATGGCCTTCTCGGCCTGCTCCAGTCCGAGGTGGTGCGCCGAGAGGGCGAGGGCCACGTCGGCGACGAGCAGCGGCAGCTGCGCGTCGATGATCTCGTGGCCGAGCCACTGGTAGCGCCCCTCGGGCCGGTCCGCGAGGAGCGGACCGCGGACGAGCCCGAGCGCATCGCCGAGCAGCCGCTCCCGTACGGCGGCGTCCCGCGCCCCGCGGCCCTGCGTCGCCTCGTGGTGCAGCGAGCGCAGCACGTCCAGATCGGACACCACGGACGGGGCCAGGACGAGACGTCCGGCGGCGTCCGCGCTCAGGCGGCCCGCGCCGTCCTCCTCGGTGCCGAGCCACTCGCGCAGCCGCTCGACGAGCGCGTCCCGGACGTCGTCGGTCACGCCGCGCGGCCACAGCGCGGCGGCGAGCACGCGCGGGTTGACCCCCTCGCGGTGGAGCAGGAGCAGGGCGAGCGCCTCGCGCATGAGCACGCTGTGCCCGCTGTCGGGGTCGTCGAGGCCGATGAGCTCGTACGGGCCGACGAGCCGGGCGTAGACGGCCGGCCGGCCGCGCTCTGTGATGTCGACGAGGAACGGGCGGGCTCCGGGGGGCACGGGCCTGTCGTCGTCCGGGGCGGCGTCGTTGAAGAGCCGCACCACCGCCTCGTGCTGGGCCCGGGGCAGCAGCTGCGCCGTGAGTTCGAGTCCCAGCAGCGGCGCGAGCAGCCTGCCGTCGGCGGTGATCTCCAGCTCCCAGGCGGAGCTCTGGAGGTCCTTCGCACCCGTGCCGACGAGGTAGCCGAGGCCGAGGCGGCCCGCGCCCGCGGCGAGGGCGGCCAGCTTCTGCGCCTGCTCCTCGTCGGGCTCAGCGGCGATCAGCACGAGGTGCGGGGCCCAGCGGTTGTCGCGTACGGGGCCGGTCCGGCCGGTGAGTACCGAGTCGTGGCCCGCGACGCCGAGGGCGCCCGAGCGCTGCCGGGTCTCGGCCTCCATGACCTGGAGCATGTCGTCGACCCCGTCGAGGTGGCGCAGCCGGGAGGGCGACAGGGCGCTCAGCTCCTCGCCGAAGCCGACCAGTGTGATCGTCATCCGGTCCGACCAGCCGTTGGTGGCCAGTTCGGCGGCGATCGAGGACATGACCGCGGCGCGGTCCTGCGCCGCGCCCGTCAGGGAGACCAGCCCGGGCACGGATTCGAGGTTGAGCAGCAGCCGGGAGTCGCCCAGCGTGCCGAGGCTGACCAGACCGGGGTACGGGGCGGCGGTGTCGATGTCCCCGTAGGCCTCGGCGGCGGCCCCGTCCAGGGACCAGAACGCCGGGTCCTCGCCGTGGCGCCAGGGAGCCGGCGGGTTGGCGTGGGGCTGGTCGAGCTGGAGGTGGACCTCGCCGGCGGTCAGCCAGGCCGCGTACACGGTCGGCAGCGGACGGGAGGCGGTGGTGAGCGCCTGGGACAGGCCGCGCAGGGCGCGGTCGAGACGGCGTACGGCGTCGGGGTCGGCGCCGACGAGCAGCGCGTCCTGCACGTCGGCCGCGTCGCCGGTGGGCACGGGCGGCGGCGTGCCGCCGCCGCCGGTGACGCCGCGCATGGCGGACTGCCACAGAGCGGTACGGCGGCGCCGGCCGAGCGCGGCCAGCAGGCCGGCGGCCAGCAGCGGCGAGGCGAGGAGCGCCTCGGGCAGGCCCGTGGAGGAGCTGTCCGCGGCCGTCGCGTGCGCCCCGGACGCGGCCCCGGATCCGGAACCGTCGGCGGCCGGGGACGTGTGCCGCGCGGCCCAGTCCCGGGGGAGGACGATCTGCGTGGTGTCGGTGTCCAGGGCGCCCGTGGAAGCGGCCGCGCCCTTTTCGTGCCCGTCGTTGCGCGCCTCGTTGCGCGCCTCGTTGCGCGCCTCGGGCGCGGCCTGCCCGTCCTGCGCGTGATCGCCGGTCTTCGCGTACTCCGTGATCTGCCCGCGCACCTTCTCGGACACCTTCGGCGCCTCGTCCGGCATCTCCACGAGGTCGCCGCCGAACGCGTCCGCGGGCATCTCCATGATCCAGCCGGGCCGGATCAGACTGGCCTTCGAGAGCTGCTCGCCGTCCGGCTGCACCCGGTCCTTGTTGAGCTCGTAGATCTCCGAGTAGCGCCGGCCGTCACCCAGGTGCCGCTCGGCGATCTCCCACAGCGAGTCGTGGTGGCGGCCCTCGGGAGGGTTGATCCGGTAGAACTTCGTCCCGTCCTGGCGGGCCTGTTCGGCCGCCTGCCGTGCGCTCTCGGCCTGCTCCGCCGCCCGTTCCCGAGCCGCTTGCTGCGCCTGCTGCCCCGGGGTCTGCTGGGCGGACGCCGACACTCCCGGGTGGTGCTGGTCGGCCAGGGACTGGCCGACCTGCGACAGGCCGGGGGCGAAGCTCGCCGCGCCGGCCGTCACCAGGAGCAGGGCCGCGACCAGTTGCCGGGCCAGGGCCTGGCTCGCCCCGGCGCCGGGGACGCGCGTCGGCATGCCGAAGCCGGAGACGGCGGCCTTGACCTCGACGAGGACGCAGGCGGTGAACTGCGCCCACGCCAGCCAGACGATCACGGTCAGCACGTCGATGAACGTGTTGACCGTGATGGGCTCCCGCAGCAGGTCCAGCGAGGGCGCCTCGTCCGGCAGCGGCCACCCGACCTGCGACGCGAGCGCCACCGGTACGCCGAGGACGAGCACCGCCAGGGCGAGGAACGCGAGGAACGCCTTGGCGAAGTCGCCGAAGGTCCGCCGTGGTCGGATTGCGGCGCTCGTACGGGAGGTTGTGCGTGCCATGGCGGCTTCCTGTGTGGAGAGGGCGGTGGGGCGAGGCGGTTCGGGGCGGGGCTATCCGGTCTATCCGGTCTATCCGGTCACGGACTCGGCCACCGCTCTGCCTCGTACCGTGACGGGTCCACTGTGGTACAGACCCAGCACCGGCCGGTAGGTGAGCCGGATCTCGACTTGGACCCGCCGGGCGTTGGCCGAGACGCAGCCGGACGCCGCGATGTCCGGCAGCGACATCCTCGCCTCCTGGGCGAAGAGGTGGACCCGGGCGTCACAGTTCTGGAAGTTGATGGGAGCCTCGCCCGAACCCGCGTACAGGGCGGCCCTGTCGATGTCCTGCGCCGCGAACCGGGCGGCCTGTTCCGCGATGTCGGCGGCCCGCTCCCGCTGGGAGATCGCCATGCCGCCGTCGACCACGAAGGCGGCCAGCGCCAGGAAGAGCAGGCTGAAGATGATCAGGGCGCCGGCGCCGGACCCGCGGTCGTCCAGGTCCGTCATGCCTTTCACGCCGCCCTCCGGTAGGGGTCGAGCGACGAGGTGGCGGTGCCGCTGATCCTGGTGGGGACGTCGAGGCCGAGCATGCGCAGGCCGCGGATCTCACAGCTGACCTCGACCGTGAAGAACCGGCCGGGCTCGAAGCCCTGGCTGGTCTTGAGCACCGTTACCGGACCCGAGCACACATCGCTCAGGTCCGCCTGCGCGGCCTTGATCGCCTCGGCCATCGCGACGTCCCCGTTCTTCTGGACGGAGCCGGCCCGGGCGGCGTCGCGCGCGGCGCCGTCGACCGCGCCGCGGCCCTGGGCGAGCTGGCCGAAGGCGACGAGGACCAGGACGAAGAGGAAGAAGACGGGGGCGATGATGACCACCTCGATGGTGGAGATCCCCCGGTCGTCGGCTCTGCGGTGACTCACCGGGCCGTCACCCCCCTTCCCGTACGAAGCGCTCGACCGGCCCGCTCGACTGCGCGTGGATGGTCAGGTGGAGCCCCGGCACGATGCTCGGCGCGTGGGCCGTGACCTCGACGCGCACCGTGTTCGGCGCGGGCTGGTCGATGACCACCTCGGTCCCGAGGACCAGCTGCGGCCCGAGCTGCTGGATGTAACTGTCCACCGATTCCCGCGCCTTGCCCCGCCAGCCGGCGGGGTTGGCGTCCGCCGTGGCCCGCGCCTCGCGCGCGCCCGCCTGGGCCGCGGCCTGGGCCACCTGGTCCGCGAAGGAGTACATGGCGAACTGCACCGCCGCGAAGATCATGAAGAAGAGCAGCGGTGTGAGGAAGACGAACTCGATCGCGGTCATGCCGGAGTCACCGCGGGCGGAGGCGGCCTCCGCCCTGCGGCGTACGGAGCCGCGCAGCGCGGCTGCCCGGCGGATCACGGCATCGGTCACGGGGGAAGGGCTACTTCTTGCAGGTGCTGGATGCGTCGGCGCCGGCGATGCAGTCGCCGACCTTCTTGGCCCCCGTGCTGAGCGCGGAGTTGATGATCGCCGCGACGACGCCGACGATCGCCACGACGACGGCCGAGATGATCACCCATTCGACGGCCGAGGCGCCGCGGTCCAGTTCGCCCGAGCGGGCGCGCTGCACCCGGCCCTGGAGGAAGACGACCAGGAAATCGACCGCGGGGTGGCTGTTGCGGATGCCGTTCATGAGTGTGGGGTCCTCTCGGGAAATGGGGGGATGACGGAAGAGGGTCGGGTCCGGGTCGGTCAGGCGCCCTGGAAGACGCGCACTGCCGCCGGGAAGATCAGGAAGACCAGGAAGCCGGCGCAGAGCAGGAGCTGGGCGATGAGCATCGACTGCGACTTCTCGCCGGCGCTGCCCTCGATCTCGGCCATCTCCCGGTGCCGCATCGTTTCGGCACGGGAGGCCAGGGACTCCCGTACCTTCGCGCCGTCCTCCGCGACGAGTCCGAGCGCACTCGCCAGGTCCTTCAGCTCCTCCACGCCCAGCTCCTCGCCGAGCATGCCGAGCGCCTGCCACTGGCTGGTGCCGGTGATCCGGGCGTCCGCCAGGGTGTTGCGGATCCGCCGCAGCGCCCAGCCGTCGCTGACCTCGGCGGCGGCCATCAGCGCCTCGGGCAGGCCGCGGCCGCCCGCCAGGTTCATCGCGACCAGGTCGAGGTAGGCCCCGATGACGCGCCTCAGGTCGCGGCGCTTGTCCGCCGCGTCCCGTCGTACCTCCAGGTCCGGGAGGAAGAAGAAGAGGGCCGCGCAGCCCAGCGCCATCCAGACGGGGACGACCGGCCCGCTGCCGATCCCGATGGTCGCGACGATCGCGAAGAGGAACGGCCCGAAGACCAGGCCCACCGCGCCCAGCAGGATCTTCGTCGCCAGGAAGCTCTCCCAGCTGCGCTCCAGCACGTTCAGGTCGGCCCGCAGGGACCGCTGTTCCCAGCCCTGCTCAACGTAGAAAGCCGCGATCCGGGCGCCGATGCCGGCCCGCAGCGGCGCCAGCCGCCCCGACTCCTCGTCCTGCCGGGGCTGGCGCGAGGGCGACTCGTACAGGGCGCCGCGCGCCCGCATGGCGTCGATCCGGGCCACGGTCGCCACCGCACCGCGCTTCGACGGCACCAGGGCCCGTACCAGAGCGAAGATGCCGAGACCGAGGACCGCCCCGATCACGACGGGAAGGGTGATGTTCACCTCGGACCGACCTCCTCACGTTCCGACGGGGGCTGCGCGAACCGCACGGGCTGTGCGTCGCGGACCAGGAAGCGCTCGGGCGTCTCGATGGTGGACAGCTTGCGCAGCCACCAGAAGCCCAGCGCGAACAGGGCGCACACGAGTCCCAGGACCAGCTGGCCGAGCGGTGTGCCGTACGGGGAGACGAACTCCCGGTTGAAGATCGACAGGCCGAGGACGAAGGCGACGCTGACGCCGACGACGATCTGCACGCTGCGCCGGGTGCTGGACCGCTGGGCCATGACGCGCTGGCGCATGTCGACCTCCTCGCGGGCGGACTTGGCGAGCGCGCCGAGCACTTGGCGCAGACCCGGCCCGCGCAGCCGCGCGTTCAGGATCAGTGCGGCCACGATGATGTCGGCGGAGGCGTCGTCGATCTCGTCGGCGAGCAGTTGGAGCGCGTCCGGCAGCGGCATACGGGCCCGCAGCCGGTCGACCAGCGTCTCCAGATGGGGCCGCAGGGCCGGGGCCGCGGCACGCGCCGACGCGGGGATCGCCTGCTCCAGGCCGACCGCACCGGCGATGGTGTCGCGCAGGGACTCGGTCCAGGCGGCCAGCGCCTCGACGCGGCGCATCGCGGAACGCTCTTCGGCGGCGCCGCCGAAGAGGCGGTCCCAGGTGAACACGAGCAGGCCGGTGGCGATGCCGGCCACCGCCCAGCGGGTCAGCAGCAGGGTCACCAGGGCGGCGCCGACGGCGATGGAACCGCGGCGCCCGGCGAACCGGGCCAGGTCGGCGAGGCGGTCCCGGGCGTCGGCCTTCTCGTGCTCGGGCTTGACCGGCAGGCCGCTGATCGCGGCCGTGAGCAGGGCGAGCCCGCCGCCGAGGACCAGGCCGCACAGCAGCGCGTACAGGACCGGCAGCGAGAAGAGCCCGCCCATGGAGGTGATGCCGTTCATGTCCGCCTCACCCCCAGGATCCGCTGGGGCGGTAGCCGTAGGGAACGAGCTCCTCGATGCAGGAGACCGGGGCGTGCGGGACGACCCGGCCGTCGGAGGTCTCCGCGAAGACCTCGCTGGACAGCACGCGGCCGTCGACGCCGTTCACCTCGCGTACGGAGGTGACGACGCGGCGGAGCCTGCCGCCGCTCTGGAAGGCGTTGCGGCGCTCGACGAAGACGACGAAGTTGATGGCACCGGCGACCAGCATCTGGCTGGCCTCGATGGGCAGCCGTTCCGCGGCCTGGAGCGCGTAGGTCGAGATGCGGCTGAACACCTCGCTGGAGCTGTTGGCGTGGATCGTCGAGAGCGAGCCGTCGTTGCCCTGGGACATCGCGTTGAGCATGGTGACGATCTCGTCGCCGAGCACCTCGCCCACGATGACCCGGGACGGGTTCATGCGCAGCGACCTGCGGACCAGCTCCGACATCATGATGGCGCCCTGGCCCTCGGAGTTGGGCAGCCGCTCCTCGAAGGCCACGACGTTCGGGTGCAGCTCCGGGAACTGGTCGAGTCCCAGCTCCAGCGCCCGTTCGACCGTGATCAGGCGTTCCGTTGGGGGGATCTCGTTGGCGAGCGCGCGCAGCAGCGTGGTCTTGCCCGCGTTGGTCGCCCCCGCGATCATGATGTTCTTGCGGGCCCGGACCGCGCACGACAGGAAGTTGCCGAGCTCCGGGGTGAGCGTGCCGTTGCCCACCATGTCCGACATGAAGACCTTGCCCATGCGGGCCCGGCGGATCGACAGCGACGGCCGCCGCGTCACGTCCATGACCGCCGACAGACGGGAGCCGTCGGGCAGGCGCAGGTCGAGCTGCGGGTTGGCGGAGTCGAAGGGGCGGGAGGAGAGGCCGGAGTAGGCGCCGAGCACCTGGATCAGCTCGATGAGCTCCTCGTCGGTCTCGGCCACCGGGTCGGCCCGGACCTCGTTGCCGTTCGCGTACCCGACGAACACCTGGTCGCAGCCGTTGATGTCGATGTTCTCGACCTCGGGGTCGTCGAGCAGGGGCTGCAGGCGGCCGACCCCGAAGAGCGCGGCGTGCACGGCGGCCGCGAACTGCTCCTCGGTCTCGGCGTCGAAGGGAGTACGGCCGGCGTTGATCTCGCCGCGCGCGTACTCCTCGAGTATCTGGGCGATGACGGCGCGGGCGTACTGGCGCTCGTCCTCGCCCGACATCTGCATGAGGCCCGACAGCTGGTCCACACGGCGCTGTTCGGCGATCCGGTCGCCGGCTTCCTGCCGGAACCGCTTGACGAGCTGGTGGTCGACGGCGCTCACCGGGCCATGCCCTGAGCGGGTCCGGCGGGCGCGGTGGGGCCGGCCCAGGCGGCGCCGTACTGCTGGTGGAGGTCGAAGGTGATCTTCCGCGCGGACCGGACCAGCAGGGACTTGTCCAGCCGGCCCCGCCGGCGCCCGGCCAACTGCTCGGCGCCCTGCGGGTCGTACGCGAGGGTGCCCATCACACGGACACCGGCGTGCGAGGCCATCAGCATGTCGTTGACCTGCTTGGCCACCCTCGCCGAGTCCTTGGGGTCGGCCACCAGCAGCACCCCCAGCAGCGGGGTGGCCAGTTGCATGGCGCCGCGCTGGGATCCGTGCAGGCGTGCGGAGAGGGCGAGCGCCCGGTCCCGCACCCGGGCGATGCTCTCCGGCTGCGTACGGGCCACCAGCAGGACGAGGCTGGCGTGGGCGAACAGCTCCAGCGCGGGCCCGTCGCCGCCGATCCGCCCGCAGTCGGCGATGACGTCGGCGGGCGCGTGCGGGGACTCGGCGAGCGCCGCGAAGGCGCGGCCGAGCAGCGGCCACTGGCCGACGAGACCGGCGGACTGCTCGGACGAACCGAGCCCGACGAGCACGTCAAGGCCGCCGGACAGCGTCTGGGCATGGTCCCAGAGCTGGTCGGGGGCCAGGCCGCGACGGGCGGTCGCGGCGATCGACAGCATGCCGGTGTTGGGGTTGAGCGGTCCGCCGTGACTCGCCGAGCCCCGGTAGACGAGGTCCCCGCCGGCGGGGTCGGCCTCCGCGAGGAGCGTGCGCCGCGGCCAGACGGCCGACAGTGCAACGGCCGTGGTGGTCACACCGGGTGACCCCTTGTCGGCGGCAAGTGCGATGAGCGCCATGTCTTCTGCTTCCTGTGCGCTCGTGAATCAGCCGGAGCTGGACGGGATCAGCACCAGGGCGACCTGGCCGGCCGCGGCCGCCTGGGTCAGTGGCGCGATCTCGCCGGCGGCGACCATGACGGTGACGGGCAGGTTTCCGCTGCCGATCGTCTTGCCGTCGCCGGCGATGACGTCATTGACCCGGGCGTCACGTACGAGCAGCGTGTTGGCGTCGGCGCCGGCGCCCGAGCTGCTGCCGGTGGGCTTGGCGCTGTCCGAGCCCACGCGGTAGGCGGAGACGTGGTCGCCGACCTTGAGGCCGGCCGGGTACTGGCCCTCCTTGAGGGAGAGGCCGACGTAAGCCTTGCCGTCCTGAAGGCCCTTGCCCTCGGAGAACATCTCGCCGATCGCGATGGTGCCCTTGACCAGGGTGGTCTTGGCCTGGAGCTTCGTCAGCGCCTCGCGCTGCTCCCACCTGACGTAGTTGACGGCCGGGTCCTCGGCCACCATCACGGACATCATCGCGGCATCGGTCACGGACTTGCCGGCGGGGACGTCGGCCGAGATCCGGACGACCTCGATCCGGTCACCGGCCCGCAGGACGAGCACGGTGGCACCGAGTGCGCCGACGAGGATGAGCAGAACCGCCAACGCGGCCAGCGCGGGCTTGCGTTCACGCCCCGCCGAAGGCAGCCGCTCACCGACGCCCTGAGCGGCCCCGGAACCCCTGTGGTTCGCCGCGCCCGCACGTTCCTGGACCTTCACGCTGCTGCTCCCCCGTGCACTGCGACAGACAAAGTCGGTCATTCTCGGCAAGAACCTGGCTACCGACGACCCGACCGAACCACAAACAAAGCAAGTTGATCGCACGGTAGCAGTAGCACATAGCCACCTCAAGGCGCATCCATCCTCGCAGGACACAGCGGCCCGGGAATGAGTACGCGTACTCAACCGCCGGGCGGAAGCGCTCAATCCGTTCCTTTGGCGAAACGGGCGCGCGGCTAGGGTGGAGTGCGCGACGGCCGGGGAGGCGACAGTGGTGGTGTTCGGCAGGGGCAGGAACCGTCCGGCGGAGGAACCTCCGGTGGAGCAAGTCGCCCGGGAGCTGGTCCGCACCTTGGTCTTCGGAGACACCGAGCGCCCGCTGACCATCGAGCGGAAACGGGCGGCGACCGGCCCGCGAGCCGTACGGGTGCCGGTGGGCGCCGATGACCAGCGCGTCTTCGTCCCCTGCGCCTACGCGGGCCCCGGCCTCCTCCCTCACCCAGGAGACCGCTAGGCGCGCTGCCCGCCCGTCAGTTCGCTCCAGCCTCTCCTCCTCCGCCGGACACGAGGCGCGACGCCCTCGACACCTGAAAGCTCTCGCATGTACATCGAAAAGCTGCCCAAGACCTGGTCTGCGATATGCATCGGCCTCTACCTCGCCGGTATCGGCTACATGGGCATCGACACCATCCCGCAGGACACCGGTACCTGGCTCGTCCTCTCGGCTCTCTTCCTGCTGGTCCTCGTCCCGTGCCTCGGCGTGCCGATCTCCAAGTTCGTCTACCACCGCATCCGCATCGACCCGGCGCAGGGCACCCTGCGCGTGGGCCGGGAGCTGATCCCGCTCGGCGATCTCGACCCGGCATCCGTCCGGGCCGCCCGCGCGGAGGTTCCCCTCACCGCGGCCGAGCGGTACGCCGCTTCGCTGTCCGCCGTCGACGTCCCGGTCCGCGGCCTGCGTGCGAAGGACCAGGGCCGCCCCCGGCTCGTCGGCGGCGCCTGGGGGGTTCCGGCGGGGATGGACACCGTCACCCTCGCCGGCCGCCGCGGCGAGCCCCTGCTCATCGCGACCCGCGACCGTACGGCGTTCCTGACCGCCCTCGCCGCGGCCATCGGCGTCCCCGCATAATTGCGGGGCCGATCACGGCACTTGGAGGCATGGCATCGTGGTGTTCGGGAAGAAAGAGCCCGTCGAGGAACCGCCCGTCGTACCCGTCGGCTGGCAGCGCGTACGGGACTTCGTCGTCGGCAACACCGAGCGCCCCGTGACCGCCAAGCGCAAGAAGGCCGCCTTCGGTCCGCTCGCCGTTCGGGTGCCCAAGAACGGGAAGGACTACCGGGTCTTCGCGCCGTGCGCCTACGTCGGCCACGTGGAGGAGGACTACGCCCTTTACGAGGACGCCGACTGCCTGCGCGTGCTCTGCCTCATCGACCGGGGCGGCCGGGAGGTCGACGGCGAACGCCATCACGACGTCCACGACGGGCAGGGGCAGCTCATCGGCACCCTGCGACGCGTCCCGCCCCGCAGCCGGCCCTTCCGGCACACGTGGCGCATCGACCAGCCCGGCCACCCCACGGTCGTGGGTCGCAACGAGTGGGCGAGCGGGGACGCGAAGGCCTTCACGTACCGCATGGTCGACAAGGGCCTCACCGAAGCCCTCAACGCGGTCACCAGCCTGGGGGCGGAGGGCGGCGACACCCGGACCAAGCCGCGCACGCTGGAGTGGCGGGCCGGCGACGAGGTCGTGATGGTCTCGGAGAGCAGCAAGAAGGTCACGGTCAAGGCGGACTGGGTCGACCGGCGCCTGGCATTCGCGTTCGCCCTCATCGGAGACCGCTGAGGGACCACGGGCGCGACCACGGGCGGAAGAGCCGAACAGCGGAAGAGCGGAACAGCGGAACAGGGGGAGACAGGAAATGAGATCGGTCAATCCGGACGACCTCGACCAGCTCGCGAAGCTGCTCGACGGTCGCGGCGGGGTCCAGGACAAGGTCGACGAGGCGTTCACGAGGGCGTCCCAGCTGGGAGTGGGCAGCAAGCTGGGCACGCTGCGACCGCTGCGGTCGTGGGTCCACGACACCGCACCCGACCTGCGCAAGCGGGCCACCATCGCCCGGCTGGAGGACGGCGACCCGGAGGCGGGGCTGCGCTGGGCCGGCTTCTCCCCGGAGGAGCTGAAGAACTACCAGGGCGAAGAGATGACCCCGGAGATGCTGCTGCTCGCCAATTCGGTGGCGGCGAGCGAGGACCCGGCGGCGTACGAGTTCAAGCGCAAGCCCGACGAATCGCTGAACGACTGGATCGCGCGGCTGGAGGGCCACGCCCTCTCCAAGCTGCCGGGGCTGAAGGAGCACGAGGAGACGCTCGTCAACCTCGTCAAGATCTTCGGCGACTGGACGGCCATCACCACCGCCACCGCCGTCGTCACCATCAGCGGCAGCTCGCTGACGAAGGTCATGGTCGGCAACACCTTCCAGACGGGCGCCGCCCGCGCCTGGAAGATCCGCGTCGGTACGGTGCTGCGCGCCAGCGGCAACGAGCTGCTCCGCAAGGGCGGCAACAAGCTGATCAACTGGGCCCCCAAGATCCGCTCGGTCAGCGCACCCGGCAGCTGGCTGCCCGGACAGCTCGGCAACGCCTTCAACTCCAGTGCCGTCTACGCGGAGGCCAGCGGGGTCCCCGGCACGGCCGGCGTGCGCGGTGACATGTTCGGCAACGCCTGGGACGCCTTCCGGAAGCTGCCGGTGGTGCAGAGCCTCAAGGCGAACGGGGTCATCGACTTCATCGTCGGCTCGGACGAGATGGCCAAGGTCTACGGCGGCATGACCCACGCCGGTACGCCGGTGGCGCGGGCGGGCCAGGCGAACCTGCTGACGGTGTTCAAGAACGCCCACAGCCTCCAGCAGGGCGTGAACGCCGTCGAGGGCGCGGAAACCGCCTCCGCCTTCAGCAAGGGCCTGGGTGCGGCCGCCAAAACGGGTGGCTTCCTACGGGGCTTCGGTGTCGTCAGCGGCGTCGCGGCGACGGGCCTCAGCGCCGCCAACGTCATTTCCCAGGGCAACCCGGTCGACGCCTTCAAGCGCAACGGCGCCGGGTACGTCGCGGACGTGGCGGAGGTCGGCTTCAACGCCTCGCTGACGGCGGCGATGGTGGCCCCCAACCCGATCACGATCGGACTGGCCGTCGGCACCGGACTCATCTACGGAGGCGCGAAGGTCGTCGAGCACTGGGACGACATCAAGGAGGGCGCGGGCAAGGCCAAGGACTGGGTCAAGGACAAGGCGAAGAAACTCAACCCGTTCAGTTGGTGAGCGCGGTGGGGGCTTCCGGCCCCTACCCGAACGCCATACCCTCCGTGCCGGAGGTGACTACGATGGCGCTATCCGATCGATTCGTGACCGAATTTCACCGAATGTTACGGAAGTTGACTATGCACGCGCGAACCCGGGCCACCCTCACCCTCCTCGCGGCCTCGCTCGCCCTGACGGTGACGGCCTGCGGTGGCGACGACAAGAAGGCAGCCCCGGACAAGCCGATCCCCGGCGTGGACACCTCCACCTCCGCTTCGGCCCCGGCCTCCCCGACCCCCTCGACGGCGGGCGGCCCCACGGACCGGCCGAAGATCACGCTGCCCGACGACGTGAAGAACGTCTTCGAGGGGAGCCGCACGGGCGACCCGAAGAAGGACGAGGCGGTGGCCGACGCCGAGCGCCGCATCGACGCGGTGAGCGACGCGATCCTCAAGAGCGCCCCCAACTCGCCTGCCCTGGCGTACTACGACAAGCCCGAGATGCTCGTCGGCACCTCACAGTACGTCGACAAGTTCGCCAAGAGCGGCAGCAGCTACACCGGCACGATCCGCTACTTCAAGTGGCGGGTGAGCCTCGTGGACGACCACACCACGTCAGTCGTCTACTGCGGCGACGAGACCAAGGCGTTCAAGAAGGACCTCAAGACGGGGAAGATCACCCAAACCACCCCCTCCAAGACCGACTACGTCCTCTACAACTTCCGACTGACCAAGAACGCCGGCGGCGTCTGGCAGACGTCCGGCGGTTTCTCCGAGCGCGGAGCCGCATCATGCAACGGGTGATACACGCACGAACCGCAACCGTCCTCGCCGCCGTGACCGCTCTGACAGTGATGAGCTCTCAAGCCGCCCATGCCGGAATCGACGACGGGTCCACGAACGGCGGCGCCAGCAACGACGGCAAGACCATCCACGCCCAGACCAAGATCCAGGTCAGCACGCCGGGCGACTCGGGTTCCACCAAGACCGGGACCCTGACGTCCGAGAACACCAACTGGGATCCCCCGGCCTGTTGGTACGAACCCGCTTTCTCTCCCCAAGAGATCGAGTCGACGGTCAAGGCCATCGACGGCGTGCCCTTCGTCGGCGACATCTTCGCAGGCGTGCTGAACAGCTACTACAAGGACGGCACGCCCTACAAGGACTACAACCTGGACAAGCAGGGCAAGGGCATGTTCTGGGCGTCCGTGATCAACCCGAAGCGCAAGGACGACCCGGCCGCGGCCTCGTGCGACAAGCTGCCGTTCTGGGTCGACAACGGCACGACGCCCGCCGAGCCGCTGGCCGTGAGCCCGAAGGTCCTCGCCGAGTACGCCTACGACGAGATCAAGATCCCGGACACCGACATCAGCATGGCCCCGGCCGGCAAGTCGACCGTGAACCTGCCGTCGTGGATCTGGCTCGACAAGGCGACGTTCTCGCCGAAGTCCGTGACCGCCAGCATCCCGAACTCGGGCCTGTCCGCGACCACCACCGCGACCCCCGTCTCACTGCGCATCGTGCCCGGCACCCCCGACGCCCAGCTCCACCCGGCGAGCGGCGAGTGCCCGATCGGCGCGGACGGCCGCATCGGCACCCCCTTCAGCGCGGACAAGGCGAACCAGACCCCGCCCTGCGGCGTGACGTACCTGCGCGCCACCACGGGCACGGGCCCGCACAAGCTCAAGGCCACCATCACCTGGAAGATCTCCTGGACCGGCAGCAACGGCCAGGGCGGCACCCTCCCCAACGGCACGTTCTCGACGACCCAGGACGTGACGGTGCAGGAGATCCAGGCCGTCAACCGCTAGCCGCGAGGGTGCCGGGCCGTCGGCTCGGCACCCTGCGCCTACTCGAACGTACCCTCGCTGGCGGATCGGCCGAAGAGGAAGTTGAAGGGGATCGCGAAGAGCGCTCCGGTCGTGGACATACAGGAACGGTCGACGGTCTCCAGCACGATCGCGATCGCCAGATCGACGGCGTCCACGGCACCTTCGGTCTTTCCGACCCGGGCCAGCCCGATCCCGCGTACGAACCGCCCCTGGGTGAAGGAGACGGTCGCGCCTTCCCGCGTGAGGCGGGCAACGCTCCCAAGGTCCCCCGTGTACTTGTAGCTGCGATCGCGGAATCCGATCTCAAGCCATCGCCGCCCCTTACGAACGCCCTTCACGACGAGGTCCAGGTCGACGACGGTGCCGTCCACCTTCAGCCGGCCCCCGTCGAGCGAGGGCCGGTCGTGGGCCCCTCCGCTGAAGACCGTCTCCGGAAACCCCTCGCCCTTCAGGTGCACCTCCTGAGACGGCCGCTCCCGCCGCCCAGGCGCCGGCGTGGACGCCTCGACACTGCCGTACGGCCCCACAACACCCCGGAACCCGAATGCCTGCCGCGGGTCCAGCGGCTCCAACTCGAACTCGAAGCCGTCTGCTCCGACAGAGCCCGCGCCTGTGTCCGTCATGCTCGTGTTGCCCTTCACCGGTGGAACGGGTTGAGTTTCCTGGCCACGCTCTTGGCCGTGGCCCGGGTCCAGTCCTTCGCCTTGCCCGCCCCCGCTTTGATGCCGTCCCAGTCCCAGTGCTCGACGATCTTCGCCCCACCGTAGATGAGCCCGGTGACGGCGACCGCACCGATCGTCCAGGGGTTCGGTGCGATCATCGCCGCTGTCAGCGAGGCGTTGAAGCCGAGCTCGGCGACATCGGCGACGTATTTGGCGCCTTGCTCGCGGCTCCCGAAGTGCCCCCGCGGGTCGCCCTGGGCCCAGACGTTCGCCGCGCTGAAGCCCGTCGCCACGAGGCCTCCCGCGACACCGGCGAAGCGCCAGAGACCACCCATCTTTCCGGCCGTACCGATGCCCTTGCCGACGGCCTTGAAGCGTCCGTCGCCTCCCTCGAGGAACTTGGTGGTGGCATTGCGCGCCACCTTCCAGTAGCTGGCGCTGCCGGACCTGGTTACCGGTGCTCCCGAGTGGCTGAGCCCCCCGTACTCGGCGGCCAGCGCGTCAGAGCCGAGGACGGCGTCGATGAACTGGTTCGTCGTGAACTGGCCCGCGATCGGCCGGTTCAAGAACCCCCAGCGACGCACGTGGTCGACGCCCGTCCCGATCCGGACACCGATCTGCCGGTTCACGAACGGGATGCGGCTGATGTCTTGGTAGGTCGCGTTCCCCGAGGCCAGCGCACCGAGCCTGCTGGGGAGCCAGCTGCCCGGCGCGGCGAGGGATTGGGGCGTCGGTGTCCATCTGCGCAGGCCCGCACCCCATTCGGTAACCTTCGAAGGAGCCCACGGCTGCGCACCTGCCCTCCCCATCTGCGCAGCGGTCCACATCTTCAAGCTGTTCGCCCAGCCACCGCTGCTGACGGAGTTCGCGACCAATACCTTGGTGAGGACGCTGCCCTGGAGGGCGCCCCTTCCCCCCATCTTCAGGAACCCCGTCACGTCCCCGGCGAGGCCGAAGGTCTCCTTGATCTGCTCCTCGTACGGCTCCAGGGCCGGGAGTGCCCCCACGACCCCGTGCGCGCGGACGCGGTCGACCCAGTCGTGCCAGGACTCGTTCGACCGGCGGCGGTAGAATTGCATGCCCGGGTCGTCGCTCAGGCCCATCGCCGCCGCCAGGACCAGGAGGTCGGGGGCGGCGGACATGGCGACGGCGTCCGTCACCTCGCCCGGGCCGAAGCCCGCCCACCTCAGGCCGGCCTGCGGGTCGCCGTCCTCCAGGCGCGCGATGGTTGCCCGCTTGCGGAGGTCCGGGGCGGTTTCGGACACCCAGGTGCGCATCGGGCGGAGCGCCGCCAGCTTGCTGCTCACCCCGAGCGCGGAGGCGCGCGTGAAGGCCTCGTCGATCTTCTGCTCGGCGCCCCCGCGCCCGGTCAGCAGGTCGGCCAGCTGGTCGAGCTGGTCCGGGTTGGCGTTCCTCATCTGCGGCCCCCACTCGCACGCCGTCCGGTCGGTCAGATGCCCGCGGCCCCGTCGACCATGTCCTCGCGGTCCGGCAGCAGGTCGGTGAGCTTGTCCCAGACGTCGCCCGGGGTGGTCCAGGCCACCACCAGCGGACTCGCCGGCGTCACCTGGCCCGGCATGATCGGCTCCTCGGGCTGCTCCCGGACCCAGTAGCCCAGCGGGCCGCAGTCCCAGGTGGCCAGGGCGCGGACCATGGCCGTGCGCTCGCCCTCGTACGTGCCGTCCCAGGCCGTCGTGACCCGCCAGGTGGCGTTCAGCGCGAGGACCAGGGCCAGGAACTGGTCCAGGGCCTCGCCGGTCAGGGCCGGGTCCGCGGCCACCGCCGCCCGGCGGGTCAGCTCGCGCGCGGCGGCCTCGTCGCCCGCCGCCTCCGCGATCGCCACGAACACCGCGTCCAGCGTGGCCATCGTGGTCTCGATCCGGGCGGTCTGCGGCGCCTTCTCGTCCGGCTCCCCGCGGTGCAGGTTGATCTTGCGGGCGAGGTCCCACACCAGCGTGGTGGGCTCGATGGAGACGTACTCGGACTCCTCCTCCCCCGGCCAGCCGTCGTGGGATATGGCCGCGTCGCCGCCCACGATGATGCCGTGGTTGACCGGGCCGTGCTCGCCGGTGACTTCGACCTGGACCATGAGCGCCGGGGCCGAGAGCGTGCCGAGCAGGTCCCGCAGGAGCGGGGCGAGCTCGCCCTCCTCCCCGACGAGGCCGATCCGCTGGAGCTCCACGAGCGAGTCCCACAGCTCGTCGGGCGGGGTCTCGCCGTCCATCAGGTGGGCGAAGACCGCGATGTGACGGTCAGCCAGCCGCAAGCGGGCACGGGAGCTGTCGTACGAGGGCATCTATCGGCTCACTTCTTCGGGTTCTGAAGGTCTTTGGCGTCCTGGGTGCACTGTTGGGCCTCTTCGCGCAGCGACCGGGCGACCGTGGAGCACGTGGTGCGCCAGGTGTTCAGCTTGCCCCGCACGTCGTCGGCGTTGGGGCCGGCCCAGGTCTTCATGGCGCCCGTACTGTGCGTACGCGCCGGGTCCACCAGCGACTCGACGTGATCCGCCAGCAGCCTCAACGACGCGGCCTTGCTGTTCAGTTCCTGAATGTCCGGATTTGCCACGGCAGCCTCCCCCGCTGTCATACGGTCAGGTCAGCATATCCAGCACTCGATCACCCTTCAGATTCGAACTGGCCTCTCAGGAGCGGCAGAAGGTGCGATAGCGTCCCTGTTGCAAACGCATCATCCGTGAGACCAGAGTGAGTACGGGGAGGGCCGCCATGGATCGTGGCGCAGATATTCAGAAGCTCAGGGAACTGTCGAAGCTGTTCAGCCGCCGGGCCGGCGACCTGCAGACGCTGATCAGCGACCTCAACTCTTCGACCTCCAGCAGCACCGGCTACTGGAAGGGCCCGAAGTCGGACCAGTTCCGCCAGGAGTGGGAGACCGCTCGCGGAACCTTCTCCAAGTGGGTCGACACCCTCAACGACGCCAGCAAGTCGGCGTCCACCAGCGCCGACAACATCGAGCGCGCCACCTGATCCGTACCCCGGATCACTGGCGACACAGCGGGGCGGCCACCTGAAGAGGTGGGCGCCCCGCCGCCGTTCACCGGCCTCCCCGCTCAGCCGTCAGCCCTCAGCCGTCAGCCCTCAGCCCTCAGCTCAGCCGCGCATGACCCCCTGGACCGGCTTGAACGTGCCACCCGTGACCAGCAGGCCGCTGCCGGCCGGACCGCCGCCGGTGTTCGACGGGAGCCGGATGCCGAACAGTTCGCCGTCCTGCGTGCTCTGCGGGGACAGCAGCAGCCCGTTGCGCGACTTGCGGGCCGCCGTGACGAAGCCCCGGTACTGGGAACCCAGGCTGTCCGTCGTACCTCCCGCCAGCAGGCCGATCCCGCCGTCCGCGCCCTTGCGCAGAAGCGCCTCCAGCGCCTCGTCCAGCCGTGTGTCGTAGAGCAGTTCGGCATCGTCGGCGATCACCGCGTACGGGCGCCCCTCCGCCTTCTCCACCAGGTCCGCCAGGTCGTCCTCGCGGCTCT
The DNA here is from genome assembly GCF_042736805.1 of Streptomyces sp. NPDC060031. NCBI lineage: Bacteria > Bacillati > Actinomycetota > Actinomycetes > Kitasatosporales > Streptomycetaceae > Streptomyces > Streptomyces sp. NPDC060031. Next base: position 16,632 of record NZ_JBHWVM010000039.1, on the reverse strand, counting down.
CCGCGTTCAGCACGCCCAGGATGCCCGGGCGCCCCTCCAACTCCCGTACCGGCGACCGGCGCGGAGTGATCAGGATCAGCGGGGTGCCCGCCGCCAGCAGGGACTCCGCCGCGCACACCAGCGCCGTGGAGCGGCCGGACTTCGGCGGACCGGCGATCACGAAGCCGGGGCCGGACTCCTCCAGGTCGATGCCGAGCGGAGCCAGTTCGTCCCCGCCCACCGCGAGCAGCGCCCACAGCGACGACGGCGCGGTGAACTCCGGGTCCAGGGCGAGCGCCTGCGCGGCGGTGATGCGCGGCGGCAGCGCGTCGACCCGCATCGGACGGCGCCCGGCCGGGACGCGCCCGTACCGGGCCCGCGCCTCCTCCGCGATCTCGCGCAGCACCCGTACCTGCGCCTGCCCCGCCGGATCGGGGTCGAGGAGGGCGATCTGGGTCTCGTCGATGCCCGTGTCGGTGATGCGCAGCGCGCGCCCGGGGCCCATGTTCTTGGGGACCTCGCGCGGCTGGATGCCGGCCATGGAGTAGTCGTTGGGGTCGGCGAAGCGCAGGATCAGCCGGTCGGCGAACGCGGAGGCCACCATGCCGCTGAGGCCGCTGCGGTCGGCCGTCATGACCACCTTCAGGCCCACCGCCGAACCCTCGCGGAAGATCCGCTGGATCATCTCGATCAGCTGGCCGTAGTTGTAGCCCTCGAACGCCGAGACGAAGCCCTCCCAGCTGTCCAGCAGCAGGACCATCCACGGAAGGCGGTCCTCAGGGGCGGCCGTCGCCCGCTGTTCGGCCGCGCTCGACGCGCCTTCCATGGCCAGCAGCTGCTGCCTGCGGCTGATCTCCGACAACAGCCGGTCGATGAGCCGCCGCACCCGGTCGGGCTCGTCACGGTTGACCACCGCGCCGACGTGCGGCAGCCGTACCAGCGGCAGCAGCGCGTTCGACCCGCAGTCGATGCCGTACACGTGGACGTCGCCGGGCGCGCTGCCGCGCGCCAGCGCCCCGGCGAGCGTACGCAGGGCCGTGGAGCGCCCCGAACGGGCGCCGCCGGCCAGCATCGTGTGCTCGGCGCCCACCAGGTCCAGCGCGAACGCCTTGCGGCTCTGCTGCGCGGGCAGGTCGGTGAGGGCGTAGCCGATCGGCGGTACGTCCTCGTGCCCCGGCCCGCCCGGCTGCCCGGGCAGATCGGCCAGCGTGACCCGCTCGGGCAGCGGCGGAAGCCACGGGCTGCGCGGCGCGGGGAAGCCCATCGTCTGCGAGCCCTGCCTGACGGCGTCGACGAGCACGGCGAGGTCGGTGACCATGGTCCCGTCGTCGTCCGCCTCGGCGACCCTGGGCAGCGGCCGGCTGTACGAGGCCCACGTGAGCGGGACCAAGGTCGCCTTCGGGCCGCTCTTCCCGGTGGCCGGGCGCCGGCCGCCGATACGGGCGGACTGTACGCCCACGAGGGACTGGGCGCCGGAGCGGACGAAGGCCCGGCCCGGCGTCGACTTGGCGATGGCCCCGGCGTCCGGGGCGTCGATGACGTCCGAGGACTCGGTGCCGTCCGTCACCCGCAGCGCGATCCGCAGGTTGGTGTTGGCCCGGATGTCCGCGCTCACCACACCGGCCGGACGCTGCGTCGCGAGCACCAGGTGCACACCGAGCGACCGGCCCCGGCGGGCGATGTCGACCAGGCCGGCGATGAAGTCGGGGAGTTCGGCGACCAGCGAGGCGAACTCGTCGATGACCAGCACGAGCCGGGGCATCGGCTCCAGCTCCGGCCGGAGCCTGCGGGTGTCGTTGTAGTCCTCGATGTCCTTGGTGCCCGCCTCGAACAGGATCGTCTCGCGGTGGTGGAGCTCGGCGGCGAGCGAGGCCAGGGCACGTTCGGTCAGGTGGGCGTCGAGGTCGCTGACCATGCCGACGGTGTGCGGCAGCCGGGCGCAGTCCATGAAGGCGCTGCCGCCCTTGTAGTCGATGAGGACGAAGTTGAGTGCGTCCGGCCGGTTGGCGACGGCCAGCGAGGCGATGATGGTCTGCAGGAGCTCGGACTTGCCCGCGCCCGTCGTACCCGCCACGAGGGCGTGCGGGCCGTCGCGCCGGATGTCCAGAGTGAACGTTCCGTCAGCCGCGACACCGATGGGGGCCGCGGTCGTGGAACCGCCGGCCCGCCAGATCTTCTCGATGTCGGCGCCCGTCGGATCGGGCATGCCGAGCAGGTTCAGCAGCCTCGCCGCCGTCGGCAGGGCGCTGCCCGCGTCGTCACGGCTCACGTCGCGCACCGGCGCGAGCGACCGGGCGAGGAGCTCGCACCACTCGGGCCCGACTTGGTCGGCGAGCACCTCGCCGACGCTCTCCAGGCCGCCGCCGTGCAGCCGCAGCCGGGTCGCCGACCCGTGGCTCCAGGACAGCGCCGCGGAGCACTCCTCGGGGAGGACGCGCTCGTCCTCGTCCACGCACAGCGCGAAGATCCCGTACTGCGGCCCTTCCTGGAGGAGTTGCGGCACCCCGGGCATCCGGCGCAGCAGCCGCGCCCCGTCGAGCACCAGCAGGACGTACGGGTCCGGGGCCATCCCGCCGGCCAGCGAGTTGTGGTTCTCCCTGGCGGACTTGCGGCGGGCCAGCTCGCCCAGGAGCTCGTTGACCCGGCGCGTCACCGACTCGGAGTCCGAGCCGACGAGGGCCACGCAGTCCTGGCCCTGCTGGGGCGAGGTGTGCGGGAGCCAGTGCGCCCAGGCCCAGTCGGCGCCCGCCTCGCGCACGGAGGACAGTACGACCAGCGAAAGATCACGGGGGCTGTGCAGCACGGCCGCCTGAACGGCCAGCCAGCGAGCCGTCGCCAGGGCCCGCGGCCGGTCTCCGGCGACGCCGACGACCCCGAGTTCGGCAAAGGGCAGGGTGACCGGCACGTCGGCCACCAGCGGCGTTTCGGGCGCGTCCTCGGCATACCCGCCGCGGGCCATGGCCAGCTCGATGCGGGCCGGCAGGGAGCCGACGCCGATCCGCAGCTGCAGCGCGTCCACGTCGGTGATCCTGCGTTCCCACAACCTGCGGCGCGGGCCGGTGGCGAACAGCAGGACCTCGGCGGGGTCGGGGCTGTCGGCGCGCCGGAAGGCCTGGTCCTGCCGGCCCAGCCGCGTCAACTCGGCCTCGTAGGCCGCCAGGTCCTTCTTGTACTGCTTGACCGACGTCTTGTTCTTCTTCTTGCCCTCACGGTTGTCGCTGATCCACTGCCCGATCATCATCATCGGAGTCATCGCGCAGAAGAGCAGCATGTAGATCTGCTGGGTGACCGCGAACATGACGAGGCCGAAGAGCATCGGCGTGAAGGCCGCGATCAGCTGGAAGCGGGCGCGCTCCGACTTGGAGGGCAGTACGGGCACGACCAGCCGGGGCCGTGGCCTCAGCGGCGACAGCCGGGGCGGGCGGTTGTAGGCGAGGCCGCCCTCGCCCGTCGCGGACAGGTGCGCGTCCGGCCGGGCGACCCGGTCCAGTACGAGCAGGCAGTCCCCGGCCCGTACGAAGGCCCCGAGCGGCCAGGCCTGCCCGCTCCCCCCGACCTCCGCCTCGTCCAGCAGGACGCCCGCGCCCTCCTGGGCCTGCAGGGTCGCGTTCCCCTTGAGGTCGATCGTCACGCGCGCGGCCACCGGCGGCAGCGAGCCGTCCGCCACCGACAGGGTGCAGGTGGGGGCGGAGCCGATGGTCGCCGCGCCCACGCCGAGGCGCACCACCCGCCCGGCCGACGGGCCGCCGGCGACCCGGAGTTCGTACTGGCCGGCGGGCTCGCCCCTGCGCAGGAACGGGCCGACCGCATCGTCCACGGACAGCCGCATGCCGTCGCGGAGGATCTCGGCGGCCGGGGTCCGCGGCGCGCAGCGGTGCCCGTCGGCCCACAGGGTCGTACCGGCCGACTCCTCCCGGGGCGGGGCCCCGTGGAGCTGTACGACCACTTCGCGCCGCCCGGCGGCCGGACCGGGGCGGGCGCCGCCGAGTGCCGAGGCCAGGGCCTGCGCCACATCGCCGGCCGTCGCCGACTCGTCCGCGTCGAGCACGACGTCCTGCGGAAGCGTTCCCTCCTGCACGACCGTCACCAGGACTCGCATGACTCCGCCCCCACCCAGTCGGCCTTCGCTGATCAACCGAGGCTAGTGCCTGGTCCGCGCCATAGAACAGCCGCCCCGGACCCCTGCCGGGGTCAGCGGGCGGGTCAACGGCGGGTCAGCGGCCGGGTCAACGGCCGGTCAGCGGCCGGGGTCAGCGGCCGGCGGGGGCCGCTCCGGCGGGCTCGAAGCCGGCGAGCATCTGCTCCAGCGCCTGTTGGTCCGGGCCGACGAAGGGACTGAGGCCCGGGGCCAGGCACGCGGTGTCGATCAGCCGGGCGGTGATCCCCGCGGCGGCCGGAAGGTGGGTGGAGAAGACGAGTTCGGGGTCCATCTCCCGCAACGGCGCGACCGTGGCGAGGTACTTGTCGCGGTCCGCGACGGCCACCCAGGGGCTGTCCACCGCGGCCCACAGGAGCTGCGCGGCCCGCAGTTCCTCGGCGTCCACCGCGGCGGCGTCGCCGTCGGCGGCGACCTCCGCGCTGGGCATGGGCCCACCGAAGCAGTCGGAGCTGAAGCAGGCCCGCGAGCGGTCGTCGTAGAAGCCGACGGTCGCGGGGTTGTCGAAGAGCGGCGGCCGGAAGGCGGCGAGCGTACGGTCGCCGACGTCCAGGGACTGTCCGGGGTTGAGCAGGAAGACCCGGTCCATCGGCAGCGGGCGCTCGCAGGACATCTCACCCGCGGCGATGAAGGTGGTCACCAGCCGCGCCTCGGGAGCGGCCTCCAGGAGGGCGAACAGGCCGCCGGTGTGGTCCCGGTCGGGGTGCGTCAGCCAGATCCACCGCACGTCGGCGGGGTCGATGACGGAGCCCAGGGTCTCCAGGAAGTTCCGGTCCGGCAGCCCGAGACCGGTGTCGACGACCACGGGCTGCCGCGCGTGCAGCACGAAGGCGTTCACCGGGATGAAGCCGATGCCGGGCACTTCGAGGGCGTCTCCGAGGACGGTGACGTCACTGCCGACCTTGTGAGTGGACATGGCTCGTTCTCCCATGGCTCCCCTGGGCATGAGAACGGTCGCGGCCGGCGGGGACTGCCGTCCCCGACTCCATGGTGTCCCCGCAGGGTCCCGCCCGCACGCCCGCACACCCGCGGCGGGGAATGCCCCTATTCACCGCGCGGGCGCCCTTGAATACGAAAGGGAACGAATTCCCGGGAAACGGAACATTCCGATTTCCGGGATGCGGAAATCGATCAGAGGGCGCGCTCGCGGTGCCGGGGCATAAGCCGCGTCAATGGCTCGACCGGGGCGCCTTCAGGAGCTCTACGGACACGTCCGCCGGGTATCCCGTCGTGGAACCGGTACGCCGCGCGAATTCCCTCACGCCGGCCAGCTGATCGGGGCCGAAGCGGAAGTCGAGCGTGGTGAAGTACCGCTCCAGCAGTTCGGCGTCGAAGGCCTCCCAGCGGGCGGCCTGCTCGGCGACCTTGGTGACCTCCTCCAGGGACACGTCACGGGAGGCGAGGAAGGCCTCGTGGACCTTCTCCACGACCTGCGGTTCGCGGGCGAGGTAGTCCTTGCGGGCGGCCCAGACGGCGAAGACGAACGGCAGTCCGGTCCACTCCTTCCACATCAGCCCCAGGTCGTGCACGGCGAGCCCGAGCCGGGGCGCGTCGTGCAGCGAGGCCCGCAGCGCGGCGTCGCCGATCAGCACCGCCGCGTCCGCCTCCTGCATCATCAGCCCCAGGTCAGGGGGGCAGGTGTAGTAGTCGGGCCGGACCCCGTACCGCTCGGCGAGCAGCAGCTGGGCGAGGCGTACGGACGTGCGGGAGGTCGAGCCGAGGGCCACCCGGGCGCCGTCGAGCTGCTCCAGGGGGACCTGGGAGACGATCACGCACGACATGACGGGACCGTCGCAGCCGACCGCCAGATCGGGGAAGGCGACGAGATCGCCCGCGTTGCGGAGGAACTCCACGAGCGTGATGGGGGCGATGTCGAGCTCCCCCGCGACCAGCCGCTCGCTGAGCTTCTCGGGGGTGTCCTTGGTCAGCTCCAAGTCCAGCAGCGTGCCGGTTCTGGCCAGCCCCCAGTAAAGAGGGAGGCAGTTCAGGAACTGAATGTGGCCGACGCGGGGCCGGCTGTGAGAGACGTCCACATCGCGAGACTAGCCCCCGGATCCACGTCAGCCCTCTGCCGGGTCTCAAACGTCCGAGTGACGTGATCTTTCCCTCTGGTCTCGCCCGCCGGGTGCGTGCTAGGCTCGACGCAAGTTGCAGTTTGGTTTCCCTTGCAGTACGAGGCCTGCGGAGCATGTGACCCGCAGGCTTTTGTAGTTTTCAGACTTCTTAGCAGGTTCTGGAGCAGGGCGACCCTTTGGCCCATAGGAGGGCTCATGGCTACCGGAACCGTGAAGTGGTTCAACGCTGAAAAGGGCTTCGGCTTCATCGCCCAGGACGGCGGCGGCCCGGATGTCTTCGTCCACTACTCCGCGATCAACGCCGCTGGCTTCCGCTCCCTGGAGGAGAACCAGACGGTGAACTTCGACGTCACGCAGGGTCCGAAGGGCCCGCAGGCGGAGAACGTCACCCCGGCCTAGTCGCCTGGGCCAACCTAATCGCGGTTGGATAAGCAGTACCCAAGGAGCCCTGTCTCCTCCGTGCGAGCGGAGAGACGGGGCTCCTGCCTTTTGCCCTCCGGGGCTGGGGGGCCGACAGGGCAGGGCCGCCCAACGGCAGGGGCCCCCGCACCGTGGTGACGGTGCGGGGGCCCCTGCCGTTGACCTCGTCGACTACTTGAGGGCGGCCTTCGTCGCGCTCGCACTCGGCGTCGGGGTCGGCTTCGGGGTCGTGTCCAGCTTGGCGGTGACCTTGAGGTCAAGCAGCAGGAAGACCTTGTCCGAGATGCTCACGCGGAGCGTGTACGTGCCCGGGGCGACGTCCGTGGTGAACAGCTCCGGCAGCGCGATCTTGCCGTCGGGGCCCGTCGCGGGCAGCTCCAGCGTGGTCAGCTTCTTGCCGTCCTCGCCCTTGAAGAACGGGCCCTTCGCGGTCGCCGGGTCCACCGGGACCCACTCGCCGGCCGCGTTCTTCTGCACCAGTCCGGCGGTGGCCTTCGCCAGCGGGACCGGCTTGTCCTTGGCCGTGGCCAGGAACTCCACCCCCGTGAAGCTCGTTCCGGCCACCACCTCCAGCGGCTTCGTGCCGTCGGTGCGGGTCAACAGGTCAGCGGCCGGGACCGGCTTCGCGGTGACGGCGCCGGTGAGCTGCGCGGTCAGCCGGCGCGAGGCGTCGTACGTCGTGGCCCGCAGCGTGAAGCCGCCCGCCTTGAAGCCCGCCTTCAGCGCGGGGACCGCCGCGACGCCCTGGGCGTCGGTGACGACCACCGCGAAGTCCTTGCCGTCGGCCGTGAAGACGGTGCCGCCGGTGGTGTCCTCCTCGACGGCGAACACGACGGTCTGGCCGACCGCCGGCTTGCCGTCGCTCAGCAGCACCTTCGCCTTCGGGGTCTGCGCGAAGGCGGACTCGGCCTCGGCCGTGAACTCGGGGCCGCCGGGCAGCTCCAGCTTGTCCAGGTGCGCGGCCGGCGGCGTCGGCTTGTCCGGCTCCTTCGGCGGCGTCACGGGAGGCGTCACCGGGGGCGTCACGGGCGGGGTGACCGGAGGCCTGGTGGCCGGCGGCTGCGGGGTGGGCAGGGTGCCCGGCGGCGTCGGGGTCGGGTAGTTGCCCGCGGGCGGGTTCGGCACCTGGGCCGCGCCGGCCTGGTACTGGCGCATGTACCCGAGCACGGTGTTCACGTACTCGCGGGAGTTGTTGTAGCTCAGGACCGCCTTGTCGAGCTGCGCCGGGTCGGAGAGGTCCCGGTGGCCCGAGCAGAGGTAGAGGCCCGCGCCGAGCGCCGCGTCGTAGATGTTGTTCGGGTCGCGCTTGCCGTCGCCGTTGCCGTCGGCCTTCCAGGTGACCCATGTCGAGGGGATGAACTGCAGCGGGCCCACGGCACGGTCGTACACCGCGTCCGCGTCCCACTCGCCCTTGTCGGTGTCCCGGATCTCGGCGAAGCCGTTGCCGTCCAGGCGCGGCCCGCGGATCGGCTTCTCGGTGTACCCGTCGGCCTTGAGCCCGTAACCGGAGGCGTGTACGGATTCCACCCTGCCTATGCCCGCGAGCAGTTGCCACGGCAGCTTGCAGCCGGGAAGGGCCGCGGCCACCGATATCTGGGCTCTGCGGTAGGCGTCGAGCGCGGTCGCCGGGATGCCGCTGGCCGCACCCTCGGGGGTGGTGGCACCGGGCGGCAGCGGCGGGTCCGCGACCAGGTCGGGCAGTTCCAGCCGGGCGTCACCGCGGTCGGTGGCCTGCGGGCTGTCCGGGGTCGGCTCGGCCTCCCCGGCGTCGGCGGTCGAGGTGTTGGTCACGACCGCGGCAGTGGTCAGGCTGGCCGCGAGCGCGGCTGTGCACAGGACCTTGCGCGAGGTGTTGACGAGGTGACGGTGAAGAGGCTTCACAGTGCGGCGATCCCCCCAAGGCTGCCGTCATGCGTACAAACGCAAACTTGAGCGGCCGGTCGGTCGGGCCGCTCATATTCCCTGTCTATCAGGTATTCGCAAGCGACTCACCGTGCCCCCCGGAGATATGACACACCATTCGTCTCGACTTCACCCGCCCCTGAAGACCGAACGAACCCGAACCCCAACCCCCCGCCCGAAACACCCCGATGCCCCCGGTTTCACCACTTCCTCCTCCTCACCCTGGCCGTCATGACGACAGTTGCCGCCCCGCCGGCGCGCTCACTGCCCGGCGGGGCACGCCCGCGTCCCGGCCGGCAGCCGGCCGTCGATCAGGAAGTGGTCGACGTACGCGCGCACGCAGGGCGAGGCCGCGTATGCGGTGTGGCCCTCGCCCTTGTAGTCCAGGACCACCGCCGGGCCGAGCCTCTTGGCCGTCTCCTCCGTCCACTCGTACGGGGTCGCCGGGTCCCCGCGGGTGCCGACGAGCAGCATCCGCGGGGCGCCGGCCGGGCGGGCGATCCTGCGGATGAAGTCGGTGCCGGCGGGGCGCCCGTAGCAGGACAGCACCGTCGCCAGCTGCCGCGGCCCGAAGATCTCGGACGCCGCCAGGAACTGCGGCTGCAGCGCCTCGATCTCCCGCTCCACGGCCGCCGGGGCGGCCTTGTCGTTGCCCCGGTCCGGGTCGTCGGCGCAGTTCACCGCCACCAGCGCGGCTTCGGGGTTGTCCGCGGGCACCTTGCTCGGCTCCCCGTCGTCGTCCGACTCCGGCGGGCCGTGCGGGCCGCCGAGCTGGAGCAGCCCCACCGGGTCGCCGTTGCGCTCGGCCATCGCCAGCGCATCCGCGAGGTCGGGCCACATGCCCTGCGAGTACAGGGCGGTGCCGATGGCACCGGCGGCGTCCTGCCCGGTGAAGTACGAGCCGTCCTGGCCGATCAGCGGCTCCTTGTCGAGCCGCTCCACGAGGGCGTTGACCTTGACCTTGGCGCTGCGGGTGTTCGTGCCGTAGACGCAGCCCGCGCGGCGGGTGCACCAGGCGAGGAAGTTGTCCAGCGCCCGCTGCTGTCCGCGCGCGGAGACGAGTGCCTGCTCGGCCAGGGGTTCGGTGAGGGTGTCTACGCCGTCGAGGACCATGCGGCCGGTGCTGCGCGGGAACTGCGCCGCGTAGACCGCGCCGAGCCGGGTGCCGTAGGAGAAGCCGAGGTAGTTCAGCTTCTTGTCGCCGAGGGCCCGGCGGATGACGTCCATGTCGCGGGCGACGTTCACGGTGCCTATGTACGGGAGGACCGGGCCCGAGGCCAGCTCGCAGCGCCTGACCACCGCGCGCAGGGCGGCGAGCTGCGAGGCGGCGTCGCCGGGGACCAGCGCGTCGACCTCCTGGGAGCCTCCGCAGCTGACGGGCTCGCTCAGGCCCACCCCGCGGGGGTCGAAGGCGACGAGGTCGTAGCGCTTGTTCAGCTCCGCGAAGAGGCCCGGACCGGCGGTGAGGGTGGATATGCCGGCGCCGCCCGGCCCGCCGAAGTTCAGCAGCAGCGAGCCGAGGCGCTTGCCGCCGCCGGTGGCCGGGATCCGGGCGAGGGCCACCTTGACGGTGCCTTTGGCGGGTGCGGCGGGGTCGAGCGGCACGCTGACGGTCCCGCACCGCATCCCGGCGGGCACGGGCCGCTCGACGCAGTCGCCCCAGCGGATGCGCTGACCGTCGGCGGCGGCGGGCGGCGGGGTCGGGCTCGGCACCGGACTCGGCACCGGACTCGGGCCCGACCCCGGGCCCGATGTCGCGCCGAGCGCGGCGGCCACGAGCACGCAGGCCGCGGCGCCGGTGGCGGTGGCCGACCGGGTACGGGAACGGTGCACTGCACCCTCCTCGGGTGGCCCCCCGGACCAGTCAGCCCACCATAAGCGGGCTCCCGCGCCCCCGCCCGCCCAGCCGGGGTCCCGGAGCCCGCCGCCCCCTGTGCGGGGGCCCGTCCCGCGCCCGCGGCCCCGTAGGCCGGCAGGGTGGGCGCGGCGGCGCCCGGGACCCCCGGTCCGCCCGCGCGCGCGGGGCTCACCGCCCGGGACACCGCCCGGCTCATCGCTCCCGGCGGTACAGCTCCTCGATCTCCCGCTCGTGGTCCCGGGCGATGGCGCCGCGCTTGAGCTTCATGGACGGGGTCAGGTGGCCCCGTTCCTCCGTGAAGTCCCCCGGCAGGACGGTGAAGCGGCGGATGGACTCGGCCCGCGAGACCAGCCGGTTGGCCTCGTCCACCGCCCGCTGGAGGTCGGCCCGCAGCTCCTCGTCCCGCACCAGTTCGGCCATGGGCAGGCTCTGCTTCTTGTGCATCTGGCGCCAGTGCGCGAGGCCCTCCGGCTCCAGGGTGAGGAGCGCGGTGACGTACGGCCGGTTGTCGCCGACCACCATGCACTGGCTGACCAGCGGGTGGGCGCGCAGCCAGTCCTCCAGCGGGGCGGGGGCGACGTTCTTGCCGCCGGAGGTGATGATCAGGTCCTTCTTGCGGCCGGTGATGGTGAGGTAGCCGTCGGCGTCGAGCTCGCCGATGTCACCGGTCGCCAGCCAGCCCCCGGCGGCGCCGCCACCGCTCTGCACCGGGCTGTTCCAGTAGCCGGCGAAGACGTGCGCCCCGCGCAGGAGCACCTCCCCGTCGTCGGCGATGCGTACGGCGGTCCCCGGCAGCGGCCAGCCCACGGTGCCGAGCCGGGGTTTCAGCGGCGGGGTGACGGTCGATGCCGCGGTCGTCTCCGTGAGCCCGTAGCCCTCGAAGATCTCGATGCCGGCGCCCGTGTAGAAGGCGGCGAGCCGCCGCCCCAGCGGGGATCCGCCGCTCAGGACGTACCGGACGCGGCCGCCGAGCGCCGCCCGGATCCGCCGGTAGACGAGCGGGTCGTACAGCGCCCGCGCCGCGCGCAGGGCCGGCCCGGGCCGCTTGCCCTCGACCACCTCGCCGTAGCTCTGCGCGATCCGGGCGGCCCGGTCGAAGGAGGAGGCGCGGCCCATCTTCTCGGCCGTCGCCCGGGCGGTGTTGTAGACCTTCTCCATGACGTACGGGATGGCCAGCAGGAACGTCGGCCGGAAGCCCGCCAGGTCCGCGAGCAGGTCCTGCGTACTGATGCTCGGCGCGTGCCCGAGTTTGACGCGGGCCCGCAGGCAGCCGACGGCGACCATCCGCCCGAACACGTGCGACAGCGGCAGGAACAGCAGCGTCGAGGCGGGTTCCTTGCTCACCGACTTGAAGACGGGGTGCAGCAGCTCCACCGCGTTGTCCACCTCGGCGAAGAAGTTGGCGTGGGTCAGCACGCACCCCTTGGGCTGCCCGGTGGTCCCGGAGGTGTACACGAGCGTGGCCACGCAGTCCGGCGTACGGGCTGCCCTGCGCGCGTGCACGACGGCGTCGGGCACGCGCTCCCCGGCCTTGACCAGCCGGGCCACGGCGCCGGTGTCGAACTCCCACAGGTGGCTCAGCCAGGGCAGGTTGGCCCGCTCGGCGCTGATGATCCGGGCCTGGGCGGTGTCCTCCACGGCGCAGGCGACCGCGCCCGAGTCGTGGATGATCCAGCGCGCCTGGAGCGCGGAGGAGGTGGGGTAGATCGGTACGGTGACCAGCCCCGCGGCCCATCCGGCGAAGTCCAGCAGCGTCCACTCGTAGGTGGTCCGCGCCATGATCGCCAGGCGGTCGCCCTCGCGCAGCCCCTCGGCGATCAGCCCCTTGGCGACGGCGAGCACCTCGGCCGCGAACTCGGCGGCGGTGACGTCGCGCCAGGTCCCGTCGCGCTCCTTGCGGGCGAGCACGGCCTCGCCGGGCGCCTCGCGGGCGTTGTGGAAGGGGATGTCGCCGAGCGACCCGCTCGCGGGCAGCGCGGCGAGCGCGGGCACGGCCGCCTCCCGCACCACGCCGTCGACCACGGTCCGGACGGGTTCCACGAGCTTCGGCTCGGCATCCACGGCGTGCGCTCCTCAGGGTCAACGGGGTGTTACCGCCGGTAATCTACGCACGGGTAACCTCCTTGAACACCCCTTGGGCCTCCGTTCACACCGAATCGCCACGGGCCGGGCACGGGCTGCGCCATAGTGGTGCCCGAGGGGGGCGCATGGACATTTCCGTCGTGATCACGCTCGTCGCCGCCGCACTGCTGATCCAACTCCTGCTGCCGCACCCGAGGTTCGTGAAGGCACACAAGCAGTACGATCTTCCCGACCCGAGCCCGGACCCGCCCGTCGGACCGGTCCCGGTGAAGTTCTCCCTGCTCGTGCCCCTGCGGTACGAGCCGGACGTCGACGACATGCTCGCCGAACTGCTCACCTCCCCCCGGCGGGACTTCGAGATCCTGCTGCTGGTGGGCCCGGACGACAGCAAGAGCAGCCCGGCCTGTAGACGCCTGAGCGAGCTGCACCCCGACCGGGTGCGCGTCGTGGACGGCCCGCTCACCCCGGACTGGACCATGGCGGCAGCCCTCAACGCCGCGATCCCCCACTGCTATGGCGACGTCATCGGAGTCATCGGGGGAGGGGACCCGGTGCGCGCGAGCCTCCTGGACCGGGTCGACGGGGCCTACCAGGCATCGGGCGTCGACATCGTCCGCGTCGCCCTGGACTTCCCGGAGGGCGCCCCCACCTCGGAGCTGTACTGGCTGATGCACGGGATGGTGTGCGTCCGGGGCATCCGACCGGTCCGCGTGACCAAGCGCTTCCACCTCACGCCGAGCGCCGCGTACTTCGTCCGGACCGACCTGCTGCGTGTGCTGGGCGGCTGGGACATGGACAGCCGCAGTGAGGAACTGGAGCTGCTGTTGCGACTGTCCAGCTTCGGCGCCTCCGACGCGATGCTGTACGGGGAGCCGGCCCGCCACAACGCGCCGTGGAGCCGGTCCAGTCTGCTGTCAGCACGCGGCTGGAAGAGGCTCCGGGACCGGCGCGTGCGCTGGTACACGACCCTCCTCCTGATCCACCGCACCCGCGAGTGGCGCCGCTTCCCCACCGTCCGCAAGCGGCTGGCCGCACACGACGCCCTGGTCCTGCCCATCGTCCAGGCCCTGCTCGCCTTCCCCGCGCTCGTGGTGTCCTTCCTGCTCCCCTTCGCCTGGCCGGACCAGTCCGTGTACCGGTTCGCCCTGCCGTTGTGGGTGTTCTACGTGTCCGTGGTGGCGACCGTGGCGGGGGCGGACTGGCTGCGCAACCAGAGCCGCGCCAAGCGGTCGCGACTACTGACCCTGGCGGAGGTGCTGAACCCGCCGGCCCTCATGTTCAGGTTCACGGTGATCACCGGCTGGTCGGCGGACCTCGTCATGCGCCAGGTCGCCGCCCAGCGGGCCCTGTGGCGGTACCTACGCAGCGACACCAAAGTGCTGAGGGACCACTTCGAGCGCAGCCGGCGCGAACCGCCGCAGCGCCCGGCCAGATCCGCCGCGGGCTCGGGGCCGAACCCGGCCGCCGCCGAACCGGATCCCCCGGCCGCCGCCGACCTGCTGGCCGTAGCCGGCTCCCCGGACACCCCCGCCGCCGTGCAGGCCATGGCCACCGGCCTCGACGCACTGTTCCGCGCACTCGGGCCGCCGCCCGAGTCGCTCCGGCTCGCCGAGGCGGGCCCCACGCCCCAGGGAGACGGAGGCACCAGCGATGGCTGAGGAACTCGGCACGGAGCCGGCCCACCGGCCGAGCGCGCTCGACATCGCCGCGCAGTGGGCGCAGTTGCCGGCCGAGCACCTGGCGGTCGCGCTGGCCGCGCTCGACCCCCAGCTGGCGCGCGAACACGAGCTGCGGATGCAGGCCGAGCGCGCCCGCGAGCGGGCCGAGCTGGAGCGCCTCCAGAGCGAGCGCGTCGAACAGCAGCGGGCCCACCGCAGGCACGTCCTGGGCATTTCCGCCGCACTGACGGTGGCACTGGCGACGCTCGGCGCGTCCCTGTACTTCGGCACGCACGACCATCCGGTGCTCGCCGTCACCTTCTTCGGGCCGACCCTGCTCGCCCTGGTGAAGATCTTCGCGTTGCAGCGCAGCGACCCCGACGACATGAAGCACGTGGCGGCCGCCGCCAAGAGGGCGGCTTCCGCGGTGCCCCCGCCGCCGCCTTAGGCCGTGTCCACCTGCGCCGCGGGATGGCCGCGGGGCATGAGCTTGCCCAGCAGGATCCCGCCGAGGAGCCAGACGAGGAAACCGCAGCCGACCGCCATCCAGATCGAGGCCCTCGTGCCGGCGAGCAGCAGCCACCCGGTGAGCACCCCGCCGACCAGCGCCGCGTTGCTCGCGACGAAGGCGGCCTCCTTGGCCCGGGACACATCTTCGATCCACGCCTGGGCCGCGGCGGAGCACAACATGAGGACCGGCACCGCGACCAGCCCGATGGGGACGGCGCCCCACCACGGGAGGGCGTCGGTGAGCACCATCGCCATCGCCATCGCCAGGCCGGCCGCGAGCGAGAACCCGACCGCGAACTGCGACAACGCCTCCTTGTTGGGCGAGCTCTTGGCCTCGGCGGCCGCACAGGCGAAGAACAGGACGGCGGCGGCGGCGCCCGCGAGCGCGGGAATGGGGACGGCCAGGGCGGTGAAACCGGCCAGCTCCCCGGCGAACACCACCCCGATCGCCGTGGAACCGAGCAGGATCGCCCCTCGCGCCGGCCTGCGTCCCACCACGGGGACACTTGCCGGCGGCTGAGCAACCGGGGCCGGATCGGGCTTCGGGATGGGCTTCGGGCTGGGCTCCGGGCTGGGCGCGGTCAAGGTCGTGGGCACCGGCCGGGCGGGCGGCACGGGGCGGACCGGCCGGACCGTCCGGACCGTCCGGACCGACGGCGCTTCCAGTACCCGCTCGATGTCGCGGAGGCGGTCGGCGACCTCGGCCGCGCCGACGGGCCGCCGGGAGGGTTCCTTGCTCAGCAACTGCCCGATCAGCGCGTCGAGATCGACGGGCACGTCGGGCCGGCGCTGCCGCACGGGCGCCGGGTTCTTGTTGGCGTGCTGGGCGAGGATCTCCCAGCCGGTGCCGGTGAACGGCGGCGCTCCGGTGAGCAGTTCGTAGAGCAGGCAGCCCAGCCCGTACAGGTCGCTGCGCGCGTCGATCTCCTCGCCGCGCGCCTGCTCGGGGGACATGTACGCGGGCGTTCCGGTGACCGAGCCGGTCGTGGTCAGGCCCTGGGAGCCGCTCTGCCGGGCGATCCCGAAGTCACAGATCTTGATGCGGCCCGCCCGGGTGAGCAGCACGTTGCCGGGCTTGATGTCGCGGTGGATGACGCCCGCGCCATGGGCGGCCGCCAGCCCCTCGCAGATCTGGACGGCCCACCGCACCACGTCCTCGACGGCGGCCGGGCCGCCCGCCGTGGCGAGCGGCCGGCCGTCGACCAGTTCCATCACCAGGTAGACCACCGTCCGGCTGTCGATGGTGGTCTCGCCGACGTCGTGTACGGACACCACGTGCGGGTCCGACAGCGCCGCGGCCGCCCGGGCCTCGGCGCGCAGCCGCTGGGCGAGTTTGTCGTCCCCGGGCTGCGCGATGAGCTTCACCGCCACGTCCCTGGCCAGCGCCAGGTCGCGGCCGCGCCAGACCTCGCCCATGCCGCCCGCGCCGATGCGCCCGCCGAGCCGGTAGCGGCCTGCCAGCGTCGTCCCGTCCATCCACGCCCCCCACGCCGTCCGCCCGCCGGCGCGGGTGCGCGACCGGCATGCAGTGCACT
Source organism: Streptomyces sp. NPDC060031 (assembly GCF_042736805.1). Lineage (NCBI taxonomy): Bacteria > Bacillati > Actinomycetota > Actinomycetes > Kitasatosporales > Streptomycetaceae > Streptomyces > Streptomyces sp. NPDC060031. The sequence continues at coordinate 457 of NZ_JBHWVM010000039.1, read as the reverse complement.
GTAGGACGCTACCGCCACGCGCGCGGCAACTCCTACGCAGCAGCCGCCTGTTCGGGCGGACAGTCCCGGCAGCGGCCCGGGGCGGGGGCGCGGAAGGCGCGTTCGCAGCCGTCGCAGGTCTGGAGGGGGTCCGGCCGGGTGATCCGCTCGGGGGGCGGCGGCGCGGGAAGGTGGGGCGGGAGCTGCGCGGCGAGGCGGTGGGCGAGCAGCCCCGGGGCGTAACGGAGGTCGGCGGGCAGGTCGGCCGCCAGGATGCGGCGTACGGCGTCGGGTTCGGCGCCCCGGTCCAGCCACTGCGAGACCCCGGGCGCGAGCCGCTCCACGTCGCGGGCGGCCAGCAGCAGCCGCGGGTCTTCGCAGCGCAGCCGCGCGAGCAGGTCCCGCGCGTCCTGCCGGGCGGGGGCGGGGGCCGATGGCGCGGCCTCGGCGACGGGAGCGGGCGGCGGGGGTACGGGCC
>NZ_JBHWVM010000038.1:0-69330 GCF_042736805.1 Streptomyces sp. NPDC060031 | reverse complement strand
GCCCCTCTCACTGCGAGAGGGGCCGGGCCTTTTCACGCCTCAGGGCGTCCTGCGGTGTCGCGGGCTAGCGGCGGGTGCCGCCGGTGAGGCCTCCGAAGAAGCCGCCGTTGTTGCCGCCGTCCTGCTGGCCGGCGATGGTCTGGACGTTGACCACCTGGCCCGTCGCGACCTGGGTGCCCACCGGCGGGTCGGACCGCAGGATGATCGCGGCGTCGTCCGACGGGCCCGCCAGGACCGAGCCGAAGGCGAGGCCCTTGGAGGCGAGTTCCGCCTTGGCCTGGGCGACGGTCTTGCCGGCCAGGTTCGGGACCTGGACCTGCTGCGAGGCCTTGGAGATGGTCACGTTGACGGTGTCGCCCACGTTGATCTGCTCGCCCGGGGCGTACTGCTGCCCGACGACCGTCTTCGGCGGGGAGCCCGGGGACTCCTGCTCCGTGGTGCTGCCGAGCTTGAGCTTGGCGTCGGTCAGCGCCTTGACGGCCTGTTCCTTCGTCTTGCCCGTCAGGTCCGGGACGACCGCCTTGGACTGCTCCTTGGCGACGGTCAGGGTGATGACCGAACCCTTCTCGGCCTCGGTGCCGCTCTTCGGGTCCTGCTTCAGGACGGTGCCGGCGGTCCGCTCGGACTCCTCGGACTTCTTCTCGACCTGGAAGCCCTTGTCCTTGAGCGCCTGCTCCGCCTTGTCGTACGACATGTTCAGGACGTCGAGGACGGGGACCTTGGGCGCACCGGTGGAGATCTTCACCTTGACGACGGTCTTCTTGTCGACCTTGGTGTCGGGCGCCGGGTTCTGCGAGCAGACGGTGCCCTTGGCCTGGTTCTCGCAGGCCTCCTCGCCGTCCTTCTCGACGGTGAGGCCGAGGTTCTCGCCGCTCTTCTGCGCCAGCTCGAAGGTCTGGCCGATGAGCCGGGGCACCGCGGGCCGGTTGTCGGCCCCGCCGCTGAAGAGGGAGCGGCCGATGAGGATGGCGCCGACCAGGACGAGGATGCCGGCCGCGACCAGCAGGATCGTGGAGGCCTTGCTCTTCTGCTGCCGGCGGCCGTGGCCGCCCTGGTCGTAGCCGCCGTGGCCCTGGTCCCCGTACCCGTATCCGCCGTCGCCCGGGGGCATCGGCGGGAGCATGGAGGTCTGGCCGGCGTCCGCGGCGCGCAGGGCGGTGGTGGGCTGGTCGTAGCCCTGGTGTCCGTAGCCGTGCCCCTGGTCGGGGTAGCCGTAGCCGGCGGCACCCATGGCGGCGGTCGCGGCGACGGGCTGGCCGTCGAGGCAGGCCTCGATGTCGGCGCGCATCTCGTCGGCGGACTGGTAGCGGTAGTCGGGGTCCTTGACCAGCGCCTTCAACACGATCGCGTCCATCTCGGGCGTGATCTCGGGGTCGAAGTTCGACGGGGGCTGGGGCTCTTCCCGTACGTGCTGGTAGGCGACGGCCACCGGGGAGTCGCCGACGAACGGCGGGCGGACGCTGAGGAGTTCGTAGAGCAGGCAGCCGGCCGAGTAGAGGTCGGACCGCGCGTCGACCTGCTCGCCCTTGGCCTGCTCCGGGGAGAGGTACTGGGCGGTGCCGATGACGGCGGCGGTCTGCGTCATGGTCATGCCGGAGTCGCCCATGGCGCGGGCGATGCCGAAGTCCATGACCTTGACCTGGCCGGTGCGGGTGAGCATGACGTTGGCGGGCTTGATGTCACGGTGGACGATGCCGGCGCGGTGCGAGTACTCGAGGGCCTGGAGGATGCCGATGGTCATTTCCAGGGTGCGCTCGGGCAGCAGCTTGCGGCCGGAGTGCAGGAGCTCGCGCAGCGTTGAACCGTCGACGTACTCCATCACGATGTACGGGATGGAGATGTTGTCGACGTAGTCCTCGCCGGTGTCGTACACGGCGACGATCGCCGGGTGGTTGAGCGATGCGGCCGACTGGGCCTCGCGCCGGAACCGGGCCTGGAAGGACGGGTCGCGGGCGAGGTCGGCGCGCAGGGTCTTGACGGCGACGGTACGGCCGAGCCGGGTGTCGTGGGCGAGGTAGACCTCGGCCATGCCACCGCGGCCGAGCACGTGGCTCAGCTCGTACCGGCCGCCGAGGCGACGCGGCTCTTCCATAACGTTGCAGCCCTCTCCGTCAGTCCCGACCGCACCTGTGTGTGGTCCGGCGGTGTGCTGTTCGCCGCAAAGGCTACCGGCCGATCGTCGGTGATCGGTTCGTGACCACAGGCTGATACCGGACCGGTACCGTACGCTCGGATCCGGGCCGGAGCCAGTGATCCCGGTCACATCGGTGGCCTGCGCGGTTACCCCTTGTTGCTGCCCAGTACGGCTTCCATGACGGCCTTGGCGACGGGTGCGGCGAGGCCGCCGCCGGAGATGTCCTCGCGGCTGGCGTCGCTGTCCTCGATGACGACGGCGACGGCCACCGGGGAGGTGCCGTCCTTGTTCTGGGCGTAGGAGATGAACCAGGCGTACGGGCGCTTCTTGTTGCCCTCGCCGTGCTGGGCGGTGCCGGTCTTGCCGCCGACGACGGTGTCGCGGATCTTGGCGTTGCCGCCGGTCCCGTTCTCGACGACGTTGACCATCATCTGCTGGACCTTCTGCGCGTTGGCGGCGGAGAGGGGCCGGCTCATTTCCTGCGGCTCGTGCTTCTCGATGACGTCGAGGTTGGGCGCGGTGAGCTGGGTGACCATGTACGGCTTCATCAGCTTGCCGTCGTTGGCGATGGCGGCGGTGACCATGGCCATCTGGAGGGGGGTGGCGGCGGTGTTGAACTGGCCGATGGCGCTCTGGGCGTTGCCGTCCTTGCTCATCGTCTTGTCGTAGATGCTGGCGAAGGCGCGGACGGGGGTGTCGATCTTGTCGTTGTTGAAGCCGAACTTCTCGGCGGTCTTCACCATGTTGTCCCGCCCCACCTTGTCGCCCATGTTGGCGAAGACGGAGTTGCAGGAGACCCGCAGCGCGTTGTTCAGGCTGGACTTCTCGCAGCCGCTGGCGTGGTTGACCATCGGGGTCTTGGTACCGGGCAGGATGTACGGCTCGGGGGTGTCGGTCGGCGCGTCGATGTCGCTGACGACGTTGTTCTCCAGGGCGGCGGCGGCGGTGACGACCTTGAAGGTGGAACCCGGCGGATAGGTCTCGCGCAGGGCTCGGTTGACGAGGTTCTTGTCCTCGCTGTCCTTCAGGGAGACCCAGGCCTTCTCGTCGTTCTTGGAGTTGCCGGCGAAGCTCGACGGGTCGTACGAGGGGGTGCTGACCAGGGCCAGGATGGCGCCGGTCTGCGGGTCGATGGCGGCGACAGCGCCCTTCTTGTCCCCGAGCTTGTCGAAGGCGGCCTTCTGGGCGTCGGGGTTCAGGGTGGTGACGACGTTGCCGCCCTGCTTCTTCTCGCCGGTGAACATGCCGATGGTGCGGTCGAAGAACAGCCGGTCGTCGTTGCCGGTGAGGATGCCGTCCTCGAGGGATTCAAGCTGGGTGGAACCGAAGGCCTGCGAGGCGTACCCGGTGACGGGCGCCCAGAGGGGGCCGTCGAGGTAGGTCCGCTTGTACTTGTAGTCGCTGCCGTCGGTGGTGGCCGAGCCCGTGATCGGGTTGCCCTTGACGATGATGTTGCCGCGCTCGGTGGCGTACTGGGCGATCTGGACCCGGCGGTTTTCCTTGCGCGTGCTCAGTTCCTCGGCCTTGACGTACTGGAGCCAGTTGGTCCGGACGAGCAGCGCGAGGACGAGCAGCCCGCAGAACAGCGAGATGCGGCGCAGGGGCTTGTTCATGACGGGCGGACCACCTGGGTCATCTCGGAGTCGGGGGACGGGGCGGGGGCCGGGGCAGGGCGGCGTGCGGTGTCGCTGATCCGGATGAGGATCCCGATGAGAGCCCAGTTCGCGAGGACGGAGGAACCGCCCGAGGCGAGGAAGGGCATGGTCATGCCGGTGAGGGGGATGAGGCCCATGACTCCGCCGGCGACGACGAAGATCTGGAGGGCGAAGGCGCCGGAGAGCCCGATGGCGAACAGCTTGCCGAAGGGGTCGCGGGCGGCGAGGGCGGTGCGCACACCGCGCTCGATGATCAGGCCGTAGAGCAGGAGGAAGGCCATGACGCCGGCGAGGCCGAGCTCTTCGCCGACGGTGGAGAAGATGAAGTCGGAGTTGGCGGCGAAGCCGATGAGGTCGGAGTTGCCCTGTCCCCAGCCGGTGCCGAGGACCCCGCCGGAACCGAAGCTCATGATCGACTGACCGACCTGCTCGCAGGCGCCGGACTTGCTGTAGCAGGCGAAGGGGTCGAGCCAGGCGGTCACGCGGGCCTTGACGTGGCTGGCCGTGGCGCCGACGACGGCCGCGCCGCCCACGCTCATGAGCAGGCCGATGACGATCCAGCTGGTGCGCTCGGTGGCCACGTACAGCATGATCACGAACATGCCGAAGAAGAGCAGCGAGGTGCCGAGGTCGTTTTCGAAGACGAGGACGAGCAGGCTCATCGCCCAGATCATCAGGATCGGGCCGAGGTCGCGGCCGCGCGGCAGGTAGAGGCCCATGAACCGGCGGCTGGCCAGGGCCAGGGCGTCGCGCTTCACCATGAGGTAGCCGGCGAAGAAGATGGCGATCACGATCTTCGCGAACTCACCGGGCTGGATGGAGAAACCGCCGACGCTGATCCAGATCTTGGCACCGAAGACGTCGGCGCCCAGGCCCGGGATCACCGGCAGGATCAGCAGCACCAGCGAGGCGGCCATCGAGATGTACGTGAAGCGCTGCAGCGTGCGGTGGTCCTTGAGGACCAGCAGCACGGCGGCGAACAGGGCGATCGCGAGCGCCGTGTACATCATCTGGCGCGGGGCGGACTCGGTGAAGCCGCCGAAGCTGCGCTTGGCGAGGTTCTGCAGGCGCGCGGACTGGTCGAGCCGCCAGATCAGGACGACGCCGAGGCCGTTGAGCAGGGTGGCGAGCGGCAGCAGCAGCGGGTCGGCGTACTTCGCGTAGCGGCGTACGACGAGGTGGGCGATGCCCGCGAGGACGGCGAAGCCGAGCCCGTACGTGAACATGCCCGGGGGCAGCTTGTCGTGGATCGACAAGCCCACGTTGGCGTAGGCGAAGATCGGGATGACCACGGCGAAGCCGAGCAGCAGGAGCTCGGTGTTCCGCCGGCTCGGCAGCTCGATGGCGCCGATGGTGGTCGTGTTGGTGACAACGCTCATGGTGTGGCAGGCCCCCTGTGCCCGCGTATGTCTACTGCTTTTCGCAAAAACCGACCAGATCCTGCTCTGCGGGAGACAGGGTGGGGCCGGGTGTTTGGTTGTTCTGCGCTTCGGCGGCGCGCTTGTCTTCGTCCTTCTTGCACGCGGAGGCCTGGTTGGCCAGCTCGTCGATCTTCTTGCGGGCGCCGTCGAGGCTGCTTTCGCTGATGGTGGCCTCGACCTGCTTGCGCTTGAAGGGCGGCAGGTACTTCAGTTCGATGTCGGGTCGGTCGGTCTCCGCCTTGGAGAGCTCCACCGGGCCGAGCTTCTGGCTGATGCCGCGGAAGAGCGCCACGTGCTCGCCCTTGACGCCGACGTAGTACTGCGCCTGTGTCCAGCGCCAGCCCGCGTAGAGGCCGCCGCCGACGACGCCGGCCAGGATCAGCAGGGTCAGCGTGCGCGTGGTCCACTTGCGCCCTTTGGAGCGGCGCCTGCGCGGGTGGTCGTACGTGTCGTCGTAGCGCGAGTCGTCTTCGTCGTACGGCTCGGCTTCGCCGAAGCTCCCGTACGCGCCGCCCTGACCGCGCTGGTCGCCGTACCCGTAGCCGGGGGCCTCGCCGCTGCCGGGGGGGCCGAAGGCGCCGGCGGGCGGGGGGACCTGGCGGCCGAGCCCGGAGGCGCGGCCGGCGGGGGTCTGCATGGCGTTGCCGCCGTCGAAGAGCTGGTGCTGCTGGTTCTCGGCGACGGCGCCGACGACGACCGGGGTGTCGTTCAGCTGGGCGGCGAGGGTGTCCCCGCTGTCCGTGTCGAGGACGTCGGCGACGATGCAGGTGATGTTGTCGGGGCCGCCGCCGCGCAGCGCGAGCTGGATCAGGGCCTGCACGGTCTCGTGGGGACCGTGGTAGTCGGCGAGCGTCTCCTCCAGGGTCTGGTGGGAGACGACGCCGGAGAGCCCGTCGGAACAGATGAGGTAGCGGTCGCCGGCGCGGACCTCGCGGATGGAGAGGTCGGGCTCGACGATGTCGCCGCTGCCCAGCGCCCTCATCAGCAGGGAGCGCTGCGGGTGGGTGGTGGCTTCCTCTTCGGTGATGCGGCCCTCGTCGACGAGGCGCTGCACCCAGGTGTGGTCCTGGGTGATCTGCGTGAGGAGGCCGTCGCGGAGCAGGTAGGCCCGCGAGTCGCCCACGTGGACCAGGCCGAGACGCTGGCCGGTCCACAGGAGGGCGGTCAGCGTGGTGCCCATGCCCTCGAGCTGGGGGTCCTCCTCGACCATGACGCGCAGCTGGTCATTGGCGCGCTGCACGGCCGTCGCGAGCGAGGTGAGGATGTCGGATCCCGGGACGTCGTCGTCGAGCTGCACGAGGGTGGAGATCACCTCGGAGCTCGCGACTTCGCCGGCGGCCTGGCCGCCCATGCCGTCGGCGATCGCGAGGAGGCGCGGACCGGCGTAGCCGGAGTCCTCGTTGCCCTCGCGGATCATGCCCTTGTGCGATCCGGCGGCGAACCGCAGGGACAGACTCATGCGCACCTGCCCTGTCGAAGATGCCTCCGGGTGCAACCGGTCTCGAGCCACACTGCCCACCCTCCGGTCGGGAACGCGCTCGGGTCCGTGTCCCCGGTGGGACGGACCGTCACGGCTCGCTCGCTCCGCTCGATCATTCTCGTACTACTTCCGCAGCTCGATGACGGTCTTGCCGATGCGGATCGGGGCGCCCGGCGGAATGGGCGTCGGGGTGGTCAGCCGGGTCCGGTCGAGATACGTGCCGTTGGTGGACCCGAGATCCTCGACGATCCACTGGCCGTCACGGTCGGGATAGATCCTGGCATGGCGGCTGGAGGCGTAGTCGTCGTCCAGCACGATCGTGGAGTCGTGGGCGCGGCCCAGCGTGATCGTCTGGCCGGCGAGGGCCACCGTCGTACCCGTGAGGGTGCCTTCGGAGACGACGAGTTTGGTCGGCGCACCGCGGCGCTGGCGCTGCTGCGGTGGCGCGCTCTGCCGGCCACCCGCCTGCTGCGGGGCGCTCGTGGCGCTCCCACCGCGGCGGGAGCCGCGCTGCGTGACTCTCGTACCGAAGAGGTCGCTGCGGATGACCTGGACGGCCACGATGACGAACAGCCACAGAACGGCCAGGAAACCCAACCGCATGACCGTCAGGGTCAGCTCTGACATTGCCCCCGCTTCACCCTTCGGCTTGCCGGTAAATGATGGTGGTGCTGCCCACGACGATCCGCGAGCCGTCGCGGAGCGTAGCGCGGGTGGTGTGCTGCCCGTCCACCACGATGCCGTTGGTGGACCCGAGATCCTGGATCGTCGGGGGTGTTCCGGTCCGGATCTCACAGTGCCGGCGCGATACGCCGGGGTCGTCGATCCGCACGTCCGCTTCGGTGCTTCGACCGAGTACGAGCGTGGGGCGCGAGATCTGGTGGCGGGTGCCGTTGATCTCGATCCAGCGGCGCGTGGTGCCGGCGCCGCCGGAAGTTGCGGGGGCCGGTCCGCCGGGTCCCGGCCTGCGCGCGGCGGGGCCGCCCGGAGGCGGCCCGGCGGGCATGGGCGGTGCGGCGACCGGGGGGTAGCCGTAGCCGCCCTGCTGCCGGCCTTGCGGACTCTGGGGGCCGGGCGCGGGAGCCTGCGGCTGCTGCGGCTGTGCCTGGGAGGTGCTGGAGGCGAGCGTGCGACTGCGGACGCGGTAGAGCCCGGTGTCGAGGTCGTCGGCCTTCTCCAGGTGGACCTTGATGGGGCCCATGAAGCTGTAGCGCTGCTGCTTGGCGTAGTCGCGGACGAGGCCCGCGAGCTCGTCGCCGAGCTGCCCGGAGTAGGGGCTCAGGCGGTCGTAGTCGCCGGCGCTGAGCTCCACGATGAAGTCGTTGGGCACGACGGTCCGCTCGCGGTTCCAGATGGTGGCGTTGTTGTCGCACTCCCGCTGGAGGGCGCCGGCGATCTCCACCGGCTGGACCTCGGACTTGAAGACCTTGGCGAAGGTGCCGTTCACCAGACCTTCGAGTCGCTGCTCGAACCGCTTCAGGACTCCCATGGGGCACCTCCTCCGTCGTTGTCGCCCTGGTACTGCTTACTGATCGTATCCACGCGTGGCGGATTCGGGTGGTTCCCCATCCCTCACGTGCCGAGGAGTGTTGGTCCTCACAAGGGATCGTAGGGGCGCCCTGAGGACAGTGTCCCGCACGTGGAGCGGAGTGCGGGAGGGGCCGTCGTCGAGCGGCGGTGGGGGTGGGGGGAAAGGGATGTGAATCCACCCCGTCCTACGTGCTAATCTTTCGTTCGTCGCCAGGGGAACGGCCCGCAAGGGAAGTACCGCTGGGGAGCTGCTCGGGCGAGTGGCGGAACGGCAGACGCGCTGGCTTCAGGTGCCAGTGTCCTTCGGGACGTGGGGGTTCAAATCCCCCCTCGCCCACATGTGGGAGAACCCCCGCTTCGGAGAAATCCGGAGCGGGGGTTCTTTCGTCGTGCCCGGAACTGGGGCCCGCTGTCCCGGTGTCGGGGTGTGAGCCGTACGACTTTCGTCGTGGGGGGCGCGACGAAAGAGGACGGACGGGGGCACGGGATGCTGCTTAGGGTCGGCCGGGTGGATGTGAAGCCGAGGGTGCGTGCGGGCTGGGACTGGCTGAAGGGGCCGGAGCCCTGGACGCGTCGGATGCTGGCGGGGGATCTGGCGCTGGCGGGCGTGTTGGCGGTGCTCGGGCTGGGCGTCGAGGAACTCGACAAGGGTTCCGGCGGGCGGATGCTGGCCAGCGCCGTGACCGTGGTGGCTCTCACACTGCTGCGGCGGCGGCTGCCCGTGGCGACGCTGGTGGTGGGCTCGGGGCTGGCGGCGTTCCTGCCCGGGGCGTTCCTCGTGACGGCCCTGCTGGGCTGGTCGGCGGGGCGGCGGATCGTCGGGGTGGGCCGGGCGCTGGGCGCCTTCACGGTGGCTTTCGTCGCCGAGGTCGGCCTGAGCCTGGTCAAGGAGTGGTCGCAGGCCAGGCCGGTGCTGCTGATCGTGTTCGGCACCCTGATGTTCCTGGCGACGACCGTGATGCCGGGTCTGGCCAGCCGGTACTGGTCGCAGCGCCGGACCCTGCTGCGGGCGCTCCAGGAGCGCAACGGACAGTTGCTGCGCGAGCGCGCGATGGTCGCCGGGCAGGCCCGGCTGCGCGAGCGGCAGCGGATCGCGCAGGACATGCACGACAGCCTGGGCCACCAACTCGCCCTGATCTCGGTGCACACCGGCGCCCTGGAGGTCGATCCGCAGCTGACGGACCGCCAGCGCGAGGCGGTCGGGGTGCTGCGGCAGGCTTCGGTCGCGGCCATGCACGAGCTGCGCGAGGTCGTCGGGATCCTGCGGGACGGGGTGGAGGCGCCGGCCTCGGTGGAGGAGGCACAGCCCGCCGCCCGGGGAGTCGCGGGCATCGCCGGGATCGTGGAGGCGGCGCGGAGGGCGGGGACCGACGTACGGCTGACGCGGTCGGGGCAGCCGCGGTCGCTGGTCGCCGCCTGCGACCACGCGGCGTACCGGATCGTGCAGGAGGCGCTGACGAACGCGTACAAGCACGCTCCGGGGGCGCCGATCACCGTGGAACTGCGGTACGAGGACGACTCGCTGGTGGTGGAGATCGCCAACGGGCCCGTGGCCGGTCCGGGTGCGGGCGAGGTGGTCTCGGGCGGGCAGGGGCTGACGGGGCTGCGCGAGCGGGCGCGGCTGGTCGGCGGGATGGTGCACGCGGGCGCGGCCGAGGGCGGCGGGTTCCGGGTGGCCGGGGTGCTGCCCTACGGGGCGGAGCCGGCCGGGGTGGAGGAGGTGGCCGACGACTTCGGGCAGCGGTTGCAGGTGCAGGGGCCGGCGGCCGCTGCGCCGATGGACTGGGCGGCGGTGGACCGGGAGCTGGTGCGGGGGCGCAGCAGGGCCGGCGGGGTCGCGCTGGGCTGTGGGATCGCGGTCGCGGCGGTGGTGCTGCTGGTGATCGTGATCGGGGCCGGGGCGGCGTTCCTGATGGGCACGATGAGCGATGAGGTGATCAGCCGGGCCGACTACGACGCCGCACGGATCGGCGAGCCGGAGCAGGCGGTGCGGGGGCGGCTGCCGGAAGGGGACGGCATCCTGACCGAGGGGCTGGACCGGAAGGGGCCGGCGCTGCCGGCAGGGTCGACGTGTCTGACGCTCCTGTCCAAGGAGGGCCCGGAACTGTCCACGGACCAGGTTTTCCGGTTCTGCTTCAGGGACGGCAAGCTCGTCGACAAGCAGGCTTACGAGGTCAAGCAGTAGGAGCGGGTGACAGCCAGGGTGACGCGGGTGACAGCCAGGGTGATCCGAGTGGTGATCGCCGACGACGAGCCCCTGATCCGGGCCGGGATCAGGATGATCCTGACCTCGGCGGCGGACATCGAGGTCGTCGCGGAGGCCGGCAACGGCCGGGAGGCGGTGGAGCTGGCGCGGTCGCACGCGCCGGACGTGGTGCTGCTGGACATCCAGATGCCGGTGATGGACGGGCTGACGGCGCTCGGCGAGCTGGGTCGGGTGCTGCCCGGCGTGCGGGCGCTGGTCCTGACCACCTTCGGGGAGAAGGAGAACGTGCTGCGGGCCCTGGGCCAGGGCAGTGCGGGGTTCCTGCTGAAGGACTCGGCGCCGGGTGAACTGATCGGCGCGGTACGGGCCGCCGCGGCCGGAGACGCGTACCTCTCGCCGGCCGCGACCCGGCACGTGGTGGACCAGCTGGCTTCCGGGCAGGCCGCGGGGCGCGGTGAGGAGGCCCGGCGGCGGGTGGCGGCGCTCAGCGAGCGGGAGCGGGGGGTGCTGGCTCTGCTGGGGGAGGGTCTGTCCAACGCGGACGCGGGCCGCCGGCTGCACATGAGCGAGGCGACGGTGAAGACGTACGTGAGCCGGATCCTGGCGAAGCTGGAGTGCGAGAACCGCGTGCAGGCGGCCCTGCTGGCCAGGGACGCCGGGCTGTAGATACGGTCGGGCCGACGTGATGTCGGTGGGTACGGGTGGGGGCGGCACGGATGACGGCGATATCGGAACAGCGCGTGGTGGCACCGGATGTGACGGAGCGGATCCCGGTGGTCGAGGGATTCGTACCGCGGGTCGCGCCGGGGGCCGGCTTCGGCGCCGGGGGCGGCTCCGTTTCGCCCAAGGAGATCGGCAAGGCGCTGCGTACGCGCGTGCCGAGGGCGGCGCACGCCCGCTTCGAGGCCCCTGCCGGACGTCCGGACGCGGTGCGGGCGGTGGAGGAGTCCAACGTGGGGCGGGTCGCCGAGCTCGCGCCGATACGGGTGGGGCGGATGGCCGCCAACCCCTTCGCCTTCCTGCGCGGCTCGGCCGGGCTGATGGCACACGACCTGTCCGGCGGACCGGTGACCGGGGTCGGGGCGCAGATCTGCGGTGACGCCCACGCGGCCAACTTCGGTCTGTACGGGGACGCGCGCGGCCGGCTGGTCATCGACCTCAACGACTTCGACGAGACCGTGTTCGGCCCCTGGGAGTGGGACCTCAAGCGCCTGGCGACCTCGCTGGTGCTGGCCGGGCGGGTGGCCGGTGCGGACGAGGACACCTGCCGGGCCGCAGCCCTGGACTCCGTGGGCGCCTACCGCCGGACCATGCGGCTGCTGGCCAAGCTGCCGGCGCTGGACGCCTGGAACGCCATCGCCGACGAGGAACTCGTCTCGCACACCGATGCCCGGGATCTGCTGGGCACGCTGGAGCGGGTCTCGGAGAAGGCCCGCAACAACACCTCCGCCCGGTTCGCCGCCAAGTCCACCGAGGCCGTGCCCGACGGGAGCCGCCCGCGCGGCGGAGCCGCTCAACGACGCTTCGTCGATGCGCTGCCGGTGCTGCGCCGGGTCGGGGACGCGGAGGCGGCCGCCGTGGCCGCCTCGCTGGGCCCGTACCTGCGGACCCTCCAGGAGGACCGGCTGCCGCTGCTGGCCCGGTACGCGATACACGACGTGGCCTTCCGGGTGGTGGGGACCGGCAGCGTCGGGACCCGCTCCTACGTGGTGCTGCTGCTCGACCACCGGGGCGAAGCACTGGTGCTCCAGGTGAAGGAGGCCCGGCCCTCGGTCCTGCTGCCGTACCTGCCCGCGCTGGGCTTCGACTCGCCGCCGGAGGAGCACGAGGGCCGCCGGGTCGTGGCCGGGCAGAAGCGGATGCAGGTGGTGTCCGACATCCTGCTGGGCTGGACCACCGTGGAGGGCCGGCCGTTCCAGGTGCGGCAGTTCCGCAACCGCAAGGGCAGCGTGGACCCGGCGGCGCTGGCCGTCGACCAGATCGACGACTACGGCCGGATGACCGGCGCCCTGCTGGCCAGGGCGCACGCGCACAGCGCCGATCCGCGGGTGCTGGCCGGGTACTGCGGGAAGAATGACGAGCTCGACGAGGCGATGGCCGCCTTCGCCGTGGCCTACGCCGACCGGAGCGAGGCCGACCACGCGGATCTGGTGGCCGCGGTGCGATCCGGGCGGATCGCGGCGGAGGCCGGGGTCTGACGGCCGCGGGGCCGGGGTATGACGGCCGCGGGGCCGGGGTCTGACCGGACCCGGCTCGGGGTGTTTCACGTGAAACCAGCCGATGTTTCACGTGAAACACCCGCGCGATCCGGCCTTAGGCTGGCCGGGTGAGCGAGCAGACAGTCCCCGAAGAGCCCGGCCCCTCCGGCGACGAGCGACCCGAGGCGCGCCTGGAACGTGCCGTGCGGGCCGCCGAGCAGGCACTGATCGAGTTCGAGATCGCGGTGGAGACCTTCCGCGTGGAGGTGGAGAACTTCTCCCGCCTCCACCACCAGAAGCTCGGCCCGATGTACTCGCGGCTCGACGAGCTGGACGCGCTGATCGCCGAGGCGAAGGCGGCCCGTACCGGTGACGCGGAGGACCTGCGCCGGGCGCGCGAGGCCCGGTCCCTGGTGATGCCGATGCCCGGTGTGGAGGAGCTGTTCCACGACTGGATGGGCTCGGACGGCATCTCCGACGATGCGGGCGCGATGCTCACCGACCGGAGCGTGAAGCCGCCTGAGCGCGTGCGCCCGACGGAGGAGGTCCGCCGCCTCTACCGCGAGCTGGTCCGCCGGGCGCACCCGGACCTGGCCCAGGACGAGGCGGAGCGGGCGCGGCGCGATGCGTTCATCGCGCGGGTCAACGCCGCCTACGGGCGCGGCGAGGAGCGGCTGCTGCGCGAGCTGGCCGAGGAGTGGGCGGCCGGTCCGGCGCCCGAGGAGGGCGGGCCGAGCGAGAGCGAGGAGCTGTACGCGCGGCTGGAGTGGCTGTCCCGGCGCAAGGAGCTGCTGTCGGTGGTCGCCCGGGAACTCGAGGACAGCGCGATCGGGTCGATGCTGCGGATGGCGCCGGAGGATCCGGACCGGCTGCTGGAGGAGATCGCGGAGCAGCTGTTGGCGCAGGTCGCCGAGCGCGAGGCCGAACTGGCGGCCATGGTCACCCCGTGACGGCCCTCGGATAGGTTGGGCCTCGTATCTGCGATGAGAGAAGGCGACGTATGAACTTCGGACCGCTTCCCTCGGTGGCCGCCGCCGCGGTGCCCTCCGAAGGCTTTGTCCTGGACGTCCGCGAGGACGACGAATGGGCGGCCGGGCACGTGGAAGGTGCGCTGCACATCCCGATGAGCGACTTCGTGGCCCGCTTCGGCGAGCTGACGGAGGCCAACGAGGACGACGGCCGCGTCCACGTGATGTGCCGCGTGGGCGGGCGCTCCGCGCAGGTGACCCAGTACCTGCTGAACCAGGGCATCGACGCCGTCAACATCGACGGCGGGATGCTGGCCTGGGACGGTGCCGGGCGCCCGATGGTGACGGACAGCGGGAACCCGGCCTTCGTCCTGTAGCTCAGCCGAGGGGGTGGGCGGCCAGCAGGTCGCCCAGCGCCTCCTCGTGCACGGCGGCCGGGCCGAGCTGGAGCTCCAGCTGCTTGGCCCACGCGTGGTAGCGGTGCAGCGGGTAGTCGGTGTCGGCGCCGAAGCCGCCGTGCAGGTGCTGCGCGGTCTGGACGACGCGGCGTACGCCCTCCGAGGCCCAGATCTTGGCCACCGCGACATCGCCGGCGCTCGGCAGCGGCCCGCCTGCCCCGCCCGTGCCTGCGTCGAGCCGCCAGGCGGCCTGCCAGAGGGTGACCTCCATGGCGCGCAGGTCGATGTAGCGGTCGGCGGCCTGGACGGCGACGGCCTGGAAGGTGGCCACCGGGAAGCCGAACTGCTCGCGCTTGCTCGTGTACTGGCTGGTCATCGTGAGCACGCCCTCGCCGAGGCCCAGCGCGAGCGCGCAGGTCCCGGTGGCGAGGAGCTGGCGGAGCCGGTCCCAGGCGCCGGGGACTTCGATGAGGTGCGCGGGGGCCACCCGTACACCGTCCAGGGTCAGCTCGGCGAGCCGTTCCCCGCTGGTGGAGTACTGGTCGGCGAGGCGCAGACCGGTCGCGCCGCGGGGGACCAGGGCGAGGACGGGCTCACCCTCCCCGCAGTGGGCGGGTACGGCGATCCAGTCGGCGTTCTGCGCCCAGGCGACGGCGGTCTGCACTCCGTCCAGGATCCATTCCCCGCCGTCGCGGCGGGCGGTGACGGAGAGCTCGGCCGGGTCGTGCCCGGTGCGGCCGTGCGCGGCGACGGTCAGGACGAGGCTGCCGCGCCCGGCGTCGCGCAGGAGCGCGGACTTCAGTTCGGGACTGCCGTGGGCCTGGACCGCCATGGCGGTGGCGCAGTGCTCCAGCAGCGGCACCCGGGCCAGTACCCGCGCCGCCTCCCGCAGCACCAGGCACAGGGCGATGGCGTCGAGTCCGGCTCCGCCGTACTCCTCGGCGAGGACCAGGCTCAGCAGGTCGGAGCCGGCGAGCTTGGCCCACAGCCCGCGGTCGAACTCCTCGGCCACGGCTCCCGGCGTGAGCGCGGGGCTGGGCACGCCGTCCGGGGCGACATTCGCGAACACCGCCTTCGCCGCCTCGACGGCTGCCTGCTGTTCCTCGGTGAAGGTGAAGTCCACTGCCTGTCCTTCCGCGCGCACCGGATCCCGTTCAGGTCTGACGGAGCGTCAAGATAGAACACGTTCTTGAAAAAGGACAGGGCCTCGAAAAAGGACAGGCAGTGTGGTCAGCGGTCGAAGTCGATCTCCACGTCCTCCGTCACCGGGTGCGACTGGCACGCCAGCACGAAGCCCGCCTCGGTCTCCTCCGATTCCAGCGCGAAGTTGCGGTCCATCCGGACCTCGCCCGTCACCAGGAACGCCCGGCAGGTACCGCAGACCCCGCCCTTGCAGGCGTACGGGGCGTCCGCGCGGTTGCGCAGCACCGCGTCCAGCAGGGATTCCCCCTCCCGGACCGCCCAGGTGCCGGAGCGCCCGTCGAGCCTGGCCGTGACCCGCCCGTGCTCGGCGGCGGCCGAGGTGGGGGCGGGGGCCGGGGCGGCGGTGTCCTCGACGTGGAAGATCTCCTCATGGATGCGCGTCCGCGCCACGCCCAGCGCGCCCAGCGCCCGCTCCGCGCCGAGGACCAGCCCGTACGGCCCGCACAGGAACCAGCCCGTCAGCTCGCGCACCGGCAGCAGCGCGGGCAGCAGGGCGGCCAGCCGCTCCTCGTCGAGCCGCCCGGACGGCAGCCCGGCTTCCTGCTCCTCCCGGGACAGGACCGTGACCAGCTGGAACCGCTCGGGATAGCGGTCCTTCAGGTCGGCGACCTCCTCCAGGAACATCGTCGAGGCGGCCGTACGGTCGCTGCGCACCAGGCAGAACCGGGCGTCGGGCCGGGCCGCGAGCAGCGTGGCGGCGATCGACAGCACGGGGGTGATGCCGCTGCCGCCGACGACGGCCGCGTAGTGGGCGCCGGCCGGGGCGGCCGCCGGGTCCAGGACGAAGCGCCCGGCCGGGACCATCACGTCCAGTACGTCCCCGGCGGCGATCTCCTTGTGGGCGAAGGTGGAGAACTCCCCGCCCTCCACCAGCCGCACCCCGACCCGCAGCAGAGCGGGCCCCGGTCCTTCGGCCGCCGGGGCGGGGGAGCAGATCGAGTAGGTGCGCCGGACCTCGGATCCGCCCGGGGTACGGCGGCGCAGGGTGAGGTGCTGGCCGGGTGCGTGCCGGTACTCGGCGCGCAGTTCCGGCGGTACCGCCAGGGTCAGCGCCACCGCGTCGTCGGTGAGCGGCTCGACCGCCGCCACCGTGAGCGGGTGGAAGGCGCCGTGCCGTGCGGGGCGCGATGTCGCCGATGCGGCTGAGGGCGTGGCCGGCGTGGACACAGCCATTACAGCTCCTTGAAGTGGTCGAACGGTTCACGGCATGCGGTGCAGCGGCGCAGTGCCTTGCATGCGGTGGAGGAGAACCGGCTGAGCAGCTCGGTGTCGGTGGACCCGCAGTGGGGGCAGCGGACCGACAGGGTGAGCGGGACGGGCCCGTCGGCGGAGTGCGGCCGCGGCGGGGCGATGCCGAACTCGGCCAGCTTGCGGCGGCCTTCGGCGCTGATGTCGTCGGTCGACCAGGCGGGCGCGAGCACGGTGCGCACCCGCACCTCGGGTATCCCGTGGTCGGTCAGGACCCGCTCGATGTCGGCGGACATGGCCTCGATGGCGGGGCAGCCGGTGTAGGTGGGGGTGAGGGTGACCTCGACGTGCCCGTCCTCCTGCATCCGCACCCCGCGCATGACGCCGAGCTCGGCGAGGGTGAGCACCGGCAGCTCGGGGTCGGGCACCGAGCCCGCCAGCTCGGCGAGCTCCGTCTCCAGCCGGGTCATGCCCGCGGTGCCGTCCTGGGCCTCGGTGCGGGCCGCCGCACCGGGCTGCCCGGTGCGGTCCGCGGAGGTCACCATGACGCCCCCGGGTGGCTGCGGTGCAGGTGCTGCATCTCGGCGAGCAGCCGCCCGAACGGTTCGGTGTGCAGCCCCTGGCGCCCGGCTCCGGCAGCCCAGGCGCCGGTGCGCGGCCCCTCCGGCAGCGCGAGGCCGGCCCGGTCCAGTACGCCGGTCAGCGCGGCCAGCCAGCGGCCCTCCAGGGCGGGCCCGTCCACGCCGTCGAGCCCGGCCACCGGCTGGAACATCTCCCCGGTGTACCTCCACAGCGCGTCCAGCGCCGTCCGCATGCGGGCCCGGCTCTCCTCGGTGCCGTCGCCGAGCCGCAGCGTCCAGTGCTCGGCGTGGTCGCGGTGGTACGCCGTCTCCTTGACCGCCTTGGCGGCGAGCGGCGCGAACGGGCCGTCCCCGGCCGCGAGCTCCCCGTAGAGCTCGTGCTGGTAGACGGAGAAGTAGAGCTGGCGGGCGATGGTGTGGGCGAAGTCGCCGTTCGGCTGCTCGACGAGCTGCAGGTTGCGGAAGGAGCGCTCCTCGCGCAGGAAGGCCAGCTCGTCCTCGTCGCCGGCCATGGACAGCAGGACGCGGGCCTGGCCGAGCAGGTCGAGGGCGATGTTGGCGAGGGCGACCTCCTCCTCCAGCACGGGCGCGTGGCCCGCCCACTCGCCGAGGCGGTGGGAGAGGATCAGCGCGTCGTCCGCGAGGGCCAAGGCAGCGGAATTGACGACATCGGTGCTGGTCACAGGTGGCGCACCCCCTCGGGGATCTCATAGAAGGTGGGGTGCCGGTACGGCTTGTCGGCGGACGGGGCGAAGAACGGGTCCCGCTCGTCCGGCGAGGAGGCGGTGATCTCGGTGGAGGGCACGACCCAGATCGAGATGCCCTCGCCGCGCCTGGTGTAGAGGTCGCGGGCGTTGCGCAGGGCCATCTCCGCGTCGGGGGCGTGCAGGCTTCCCGCGTGCGTGTGCGAGAGGCCGCGCCGCGAGCGGACGAACACCTCCCACAGCGGCCAGTTCTGCGTCATGCCTTTGCCTCACTTTCGGTACGTGCCTGCTTGTCGGCATACGCCGCGGCCGCCTCGCGGACCCAGGCGCCTTCCTCGTGTGCCCTGCGGCGCTGGCCGATCCGCTGGTCGTTGCACGGGCCGTTGCCCTTGAGCACGTCCCAGAACTCCGCCCAGTCGATCGCGCCGAAGTCGTGGTGCCCGCGTTCCTCGTTCCACTTCAGGTCCGGGTCGGGCAGGGTCAGGCCGAGCGCCTCGGCCTGCGGGACGGCGATGTCCACGAAGCGCTGGCGCAGCTCGTCATTGGAGTGCCGCTTGATCCGCCAGGCCATCGACTGCGCCGAATGCGCCGACTCGTCGTCCGGCGGGCCGAACATCATCAGCGACGGCCACCACCAGCGGTCGACCGCGTCCTGCGCCATCGCGTGCTGGGCCGCCGTGCCCTTCGAGAGGGCCATGAGGAGCTCGAAGCCCTGGCGCTGGTGGAAGGACTCCTCCTTGCAGATCCGGACCATGGCCCGCGCGTACGGACCGTACGAGCAGCGGCAGATCGGGACCTGGTTGGTGATCGCCGCGCCGTCCACGAGCCAGCCGATCGCGCCGACGTCGGCCCAGGTCAGCGTGGGGTAATTGAAGATCGAGGAGTACTTCTGCTTGCCTGCGTGGAGCTTGTCCAGCAGCTCGTCGCGGCTGGTGCCGAGGGTCTCGGCAGCGCTGTAGAGGTACAGGCCGTGGCCCGCCTCGTCCTGGACCTTCGCCATCAGGATCGCCTTGCGGCGCAGCGAGGGCGCCCGGGTGATCCAGTTGGCCTCGGGCTGCATGCCGATGATCTCGGAGTGGGCGTGCTGGGCCATCTGGCGGACCAGAGAGGCGCGGTACTCGTCGGGCATCCAGTCCCGCGGCTCCACGCGCTCGTCGGCCGCTACGGCCGCGTCGAATGCCGCCGCGAGCTGCGCGCCGAGGTCCTGCCCCGTTTCCGGGGTCACTGCAACCATCCCGGCCCCCTGCCAGAGTGTCCGTCCGCCCGACCGACCGATCGTTCGGTTCATTCTCTTCAATGGTGAGACGCAGGCCCGTAGGGTGTCAACCTCTGTGGTCAACCCTGTGGACGCCGGATGATCGGGGCGGGATGGATTCGAACGAGCGCGAGCCCGTGGAAAGGGCCTTCCCACCGCCCCGGACGCCCGGAATCGCCGGACTGTCCGCCCCGTACCGGATCGTCGTCGCGCTCGCCCTCGGCGCTGTGGCCGTCGCCGCCTGCTGGCACCTGGCGCTCGTCTTCCTGCACGTGGCCCCGTCCAACACGGTGAGCAAGCAGCACGCGCAGGCGGTCGACGACTGGATCTATCCCGAGTTCGAACAGAACTGGAAGCTCTTCGCCCCCAATCCGCTGCAGCAGAACATCGCGGTCGAGGTACGGGCCCAGGTGCGCGGCGCGGACGACAAGCTGGTCACCGGCGACTGGCGCGACCTGTCGGCCGAGGACGGCGCGGCCATCCGGCACAGCCTGCTGCCGAGCCACACCGAGCAGAACGAGCTCCGGCGGGCCTGGGACTTCTTCACCGGCTCCCACGACGAGGACAACAAGGCGAACGGCGAGCGGGGCACGCTGTCGGAGGAGTACCTGCGGCGGATCGCGCTGGAGCGGCTGGCGGCGCGGCAGCGGGCCGGCGACGTGATCGTACGGATCCAGCTGCGCTCGGCGACCCGGGCGGTGGCCGCGCCGAAGTGGTCCGACGAGAAGACCGACACCCAGACGTACTACCGGGAGCTGCCGTGGTGGACGGTGTGAACCGCGCACGCGCGGCGGCCGGGCGGGCACTGGCGAAGGCCACCGGGCAGGCGCTGGGCCCGTACCAGAGCGCCGTGGTCCGCATCGGCTTCGCCGGGACCTGGCTGTTCTTCCTGCTGCGCGAATTCCCCAACCGGCGCGAGCTGTACGGCCCCGACGGCCCGTGGAGCTGGGGGATGGCGGAGCGGCTGATCGCCTCGAACCGGTCGTTCACGGTGCTGCTGTGGTCGGACTCGACGCCCTGGTTCGAGCTCGTGTACGCCGTGTCCGTGCTGGCGAGCCTGCTGCTGATGCTGGGCTGGCGGACCCGGGCGACGTCGGTGCTGTTCATGGTCGGGGTGCTGTCCCTGCAGAACCGCAGCGTGTTCATGGGTGACGGCGGGGACAACGTCATCCACCTGATGGCGATCTACCTGGTGCTGACGAGGTGCGCCCAGGTGTGGTCCCTGGACGCCCGGCGGGCGGTGCGGCGCGGCTCGGCGTCGGCCGGTCCGGGCGGGCCGGTGCTGTGGGGCGTCCTCGGCGCGGTCTTCGCGTACGGGGTGGTGACGGGGCGGTTCGGGTACGGCTGGCTGGCGGCCTTCGCGGCGCTGTGGGTGGTCGCGGCGCTGTGGTGGACGGTCGACCGGTACGACGGGGACGGGGAGGGGCGGGCGGTCCTCGACGTCCTCGCGAACGTGCTGCACAACGCCGGGATGCTGGTGATCACGGCGGAGGTGTGCCTGATCTACGCGACGGCGGGCTGGTACAAGATCCAGGGATCGCGGTGGCAGGACGGGACCGCGCTGTACTACCCGTTGGGCCTGGACTACTTCACGCCGTGGCCGGGGCTGTCCGCGCTGCTGGCGGGCAGCGGGGTGATGGTGATGCTGCTGTCCTACGGGACGGTGGCGGTGCAGGTGGCGTTTCCGTTCACCCTGTTCAACCGGCGGATCAAGAACGTGTTGCTGGGCGTGATGATGGTCGAGCACGCCGGGATCGCGGTGGTGCTGGGACTGCCCTTCTTCTCTCTGGCGATGATCGCCGCCGACGCGGTCTTCCTGCCGACGGGGTTCCTGGTCTGGCTGGGCGCGAGGGCCGCGGCGCTTCGGCCGCGCCGCGCTCCGGCCGGGCCGGCCGCGGAACCGGCCCCGGTCCCGGCGGCTTCCGCCTTGCGCTGACCCGCGGCGCCGCTGCCGGGTCCGGATTGCCCGGCCGGCCGCCGTAGGGTCGGGGGCATGAGTGACCTGGGGAGTGCGGATGAGGCGGCGCGGTGGTGGCGGGAGGCCGCGGCGGCGGAAGGGGCCGTGCTGCTCGACGGGTTCCACGCGCTGAAGCACGCCCTGCGGTTCGGGGCCGAGGTGCGGATGGCCGTCGCCGATGACCCCGACGCCGTACGGGCCCTCGCCCGCGAGCTGGCTCCGGACGTGGAGGCCGAGATCGCCCGGCTGGTGCGGCGGGCGCCGCTCAAGGGGCTGCTGGCCCGCGTGCACCCCACGGGGGTCGCCGCGCTCGCCGTACGCCCCGCCCGGGAGGCTGGGCGCGCGGCCCTGGCGGAGCTGCCCCGCCGGGCGCCGGTCGTGGTGCTGGACAACCCCCGCAACCTCGGCAACGTCGGCGCGGTCGTCCGCCTCGCCGCCGGCTTCGGCGCCACCGGCGTCGTCACCCGGGGCGACCTCGACCCCTGGCACCCGAACGTGGTCCGGGCCGGCGCCGGCCTGCACTACGCCACCACCGTCGACCGGGTCACCCTGGAGACCCTCCCGCCCGGGCCGCTGTACGCGCTCGACCCGGAGGGCGAGGACATCCGTGCCCTCACCCTCCCGGACGACGCCCTGCTCGCCTTCGGCTCGGAACGCCACGGCATCTCGCCCGAGCTGCGCGCCCGCGCCGATCACCTGGTGTCCCTGCCGATGCGCCCGCAGGTCTCCAGCTACAACCTGGCCACCAGCGTGGCCATGACCCTCTTCCACTGGGGCGGGCCCAAGCCCTGACGGCTACGCCCGACCGCTACGCCTGGCGGCGGACCTCCACCACCCGGAAGCGGTTCGCCACGAACGCCCCGTCGCACAGCGCCGCGTTCGCCGCGGGGTTGCCGCCCGAGCCGTGGAAGTCGGAGAAGGCCGCGGTCTGGTTGACGAACACCCCGCCCGTGAGGTTCAGGGAGAGCTGCGCCGACTCCTCCAGACAGACCTCCTCGATGGCCCGCTCGGTGTCCGCGGAGGTCGTGTACGCGCCCACCGTCATGGCGCCCTTCTCCCGCACCGTACGGCGCAGCAGGTCGAGCGCGTCCGCCGTGGAGTCGACCGCCACCGCGAAGGAGACCGGGCCGAAGCACTCGGAGAGGTAGGGCGCCTCCGGGTCCGGCTTGGCGGCGTCCAGCTTCACCATCACCGGGGTACGCACCACCGCGTCCGGGAATTCGGGGTTGGGGACCTCCCGCGAGGCCAGCGCGACCTCGCCCAGGGCGGCCGCCGCCTCCAGGCGGGTCTTGACGTCCGGGTTGACCAGCGCGCCCAGCAGCGCATTGGCCCGGGCGTCGTCGCCGAGCAGGCCGCCGACCGAGGCCGCGAGATCGGCCACGACCTCGTCGTACGTCTTGTGGCCGGCGTCGGTGGCGATGCCGTCGCGCGGGATCAGCAGGTTCTGCGGGGTGGTGCACATCTGGCCGCTGTACAGGGACAGGGAGAAGGCCAGGTTGGACAGCATCCCCTTGTAGTTGTCGGTGGAGTCGACGACGACGGTGTTGACGCCGGCCTTCTCCGTGTAGACCTGCGCCTGGCGGGCGTTGGCCTCCAGCCAGTCGCCGAACTCGGTGGACCCGGTGTAGTCGATCAGCTTGATCTCGGGGCGCACCGCGAGGGTCTTGGCGATGCCCTCGCCCGGCCGCTCCACCGCCAGCGCCACCAGGTTCGGGTCGAAGCCGGCTTCGGCGAGCACCTCGCGGGCCACCTGGACCGTCAGCGCCAGCGGGAGCACGGCGCGGGGGTGGGGCTTGACCAGCACGGCATTGCCCGTGGCCAGGGAGGCGAAGAGGCCCGGGTAGCCGTTCCACGTCGGGAAGGTGTTGCAGCCGATCACGAGGGCGATGCCGCGCGGGACCGCGGTGAAGGTCTTGCCCAGCTCCAGCGGGTCCTTCTTGCCCTGCGGCTTGGACCAGTCGGCCCGGCCGGGGACGCGGGTCTGCTCCTCGTACGCGTAGGCCACCGCCTCCAGGCCGCGGTCCTGCGCGTGGGGGCCGCCCGCCTGGAAGGCCATCATGAAGGCCTGGCCGCTGGTGTGCATGACCGCGTGCGCGAACTCGTGCGTCCGCGCGCTGATCCGGGCCAGGATCTCGATGCAGACCACGGCGCGGGCCTCGGGCCCGGCGTCGCGCCAGGCGGCCATGCCGGCCTTCATCGCGGGCAGCAGCACGTCCGGGTCGGCATGGGGGTATTCGACACCCAGCTCCGGGCCGTACGGGGACACCTCGCCGCCCGTCCAGCCGTCGGTGCCGGGCTGCCCGAGGTCCAGCCGGGTGCCGTGCAGCGCCTCGAAGGCGGCGAGCCCGTCGGCGGGCGCGGTCTCCCCGTACGCCTTGGGGTGCTCGGGGTGCGGGGACCAGTAGGCGCGGCTGCGGATGGCGGCCAGCGCCTGGTCGAGGGTCGGCCGGTGCCGCTCTGACAAGCGGGACACGGGCAGAGCTGCGGCGGACTGGTCGGCGGCCATCAAGACCAACTCCTCGTTGAGCCGGGCGAAAAAGAGCAGACTGGAGTTAGAGTAACCGAACGATCGGTCGGGACAAGAGGGCCCGGCAGACCTGTGGACAAGTCCGTGCGGGAGGATCGGGTCATGACAGCAATCGAGCGGTCCCGCACTGTGGCGGTCGTCGGCGCCGGAACCATGGGACAGGGCATCGCCCAGGTAGCCCTTCTCGCGGGTCACCGCGTGCTGATCTACGACATCAACGGGGCGCTGGCGGCCGACGGCGTCGGCATGGTCCAGGACCGCGTGGAACGGATGGCCGCCAAGGGCCGGCTGGACCGGGCCGAGGCCGAGGACGCGATCGGCCGAATCGATGCGGCCGCCGAGCTGTCCGGGCTGGCCGGAGCCGCGCTCGTCGTCGAGGCCGTCGTCGAGAACGTCACCGTCAAGCGGGCACTCTACGAAGCACTCGAAGAGGTGGTTTCGCCGGACGCGCTGCTGGCCACCAACACCTCCTCCCTCTCCGTCACCGAGCTCGCCGCCGGTCTCGCGCACCCCGGCCGCTTCCTCGGCCTGCACTTCTTCAACCCGGCCCCGCTGCTCCCGCTCGTCGAGGTGGTCAGCGGTTTCGCGACCGACCCGGCCGCCGCCGACCGCGCGTACGCCACCGTGCTGGGCTGGGGGAAGACGCCGGTCCGCTGCGCCGACACCCCGGGCTTCATCGTCAACCGGATCGCCCGACCCTTCTACGCCGAGGCCTTCGCGGTGTACGAGGAGCAGGGCGCCGACCCGGCCACCATCGACGCCGTGCTCCGCGAGAGCGGCGGCTTCAAGATGGGGCCCTTCGCGCTGACCGACCTGATCGGGCAGGACGTGAACGAGGCCGTCACCCGCTCGGTGTGGGAGTCGTTCTTCCGGAGCCCCAAGTTCACCCCCTCCCTCGCGCAGCGCCGGCTGGTCCAGTCGGGCCGCCTCGGCCGCAAGTCGGGCCACGGCTGGTTCCCCTACGGCCCGGACGCGCAGGTGCCCGGCCCGCACACCGCCGGCCCCGAGGAGGCCCCGGAGAAGGTCACCGTCGTCGGCGACCTGGGTCCGGCGGCCGAGCTGGTCGACCTCTTCGAGGAGGCCGGGATCGCGGTCACCGCCACCGAGCACGGGGGCCCGTACATCCAGCTCCCCGGCGAGGGCCAGCTGGTGCTCGCGGACGGCAAGACCTCGGTCGAGTTCGCGGACGTCGTCTACTTCGACCTCGCGTTCGACTACCGCGGCGCCACCCGGATCGCGCTCTCGGCGAGCGAGGACACCAGTGAGCAGACCCTGGCCGAGGCCATCGGACTGTTCCAGAAGCTCGGCAAGAAGGTCTCCGTCATCGGCGACGTCCCCGGCATGATCGTCGCCCGGACCGTGGCGATGCTGATCGACCTCACCGCCGACGCGATCGCCCGTGGCGTGGCCGCCGCCGAAGACATCGACACCGCGATGCGGCTCGGCGTCAACTACCCCTTCGGCCCCGCCGAATGGCACGACCGGCTCGGCCGGGACTGGGCGTACGACCTGCTGCACCACCTCGACGAACGCTGTCCCGGCGGCCGCTACGCGCCCTCGCTCGCGCTGTTCCGGCTGGGCTACGCGGCCGGCGACGAGGACGCGATCGAAGCGGGGGAGGCACAGTGACGACGGCCAAGCGGGACACGTACACGCCCGAGACGCTCCTGTCCGTGGCCGTCCAGGTCTTCAACGAGCGCGGCTACGACGGCACCTCGATGGAGCACCTCTCCAAGGCCGCCGGAATCTCCAAGTCCTCGATCTACCACCACGTCGCGGGCAAGGAGGAGCTCCTGCGCCGGGCCGTCAGCCGGGCGCTGGACGGGCTCTTCGCGGTCCTGGAGGAGCAGGGCGCCGTACGCGGGCGCGCGGTCGAGCGGGTCGAGTACGTCACCCGCCGCACGGTCGGGGTGCTGGTCGCGGAACTGCCCTACGTGACGCTGCTGCTGCGCGTGCGCGGCAACACCCGCACCGAGCGGTGGGCGCTGGAGCGCCGCCGGGAGTTCGACCACCAGGTCGCGGACCTGCTCAAGGCCGCCGCGGCCGAGGGCGACCTGCGGGCGGACGTCGACATCCGGCTGGCCACCCGGCTGCTCTTCGGCATGGTCAACTCCCTGGTCGAGTGGTACCGACCGCACCCGGGCACGACCCCCGACCAGCTCGCGGACGCGGTGGTCAGCATGGCCCTGGACGGACTGCGCACCCAGCGCTGAGCGTTGCGCCGCCTACTCCTCCGAGATCGTCGGGCCCGGGCCCGAGCCCTGGCCGGAGTCCAGGA
Organism: Streptomyces sp. NPDC060031; assembly: GCF_042736805.1. Taxonomy (NCBI): domain Bacteria; kingdom Bacillati; phylum Actinomycetota; class Actinomycetes; order Kitasatosporales; family Streptomycetaceae; genus Streptomyces; species Streptomyces sp. NPDC060031. The sequence continues at coordinate 43,647 of NZ_JBHWVM010000038.1, read as the reverse complement.
GGTCCGTTTCCTCGAAGACCAGCAAGGTGCGGGTGGAGAGGACCTCCGGGATGGACTGGAGGCGGGTCAGGACCAGTTCGCGCAGGGTCCGGTTGTCCGGGGTGTGGACCAGCAGCAGGACGTCGAAGTCCCCGCTGACCAGGGCGATGTGGGCGGCGCCCGGGAGCTCGCGGAGCTGTTCGCGGACCGTCCGCCAGGAGTTCTGGACGATCTTCAGCGTGATGTAGGCGGAGGCACCCTGGCCCGCGCGCTCGTGGTTCACCCGGGCCGTGAAGCCCCGGATCACGCCGTCGTCGATCAGCCGGTTGATGCGGGCGTAGGCGTTCGCGCGGGACACGTGCACCTGCTCGGCGACCGAGCGTATCGACGCCCGGCCGTCCGTTTGGAGCAACCGCATGATGGACCGGTCGACCGGGTCCAGGGGGCGCGCGGGGGGCGCGGGGGTCCCGGGGGCACCTCCCGGTGGTACCGGTGCGGAACCCGCTCCGGCCATTTGTTCATCCGCCATCGCCCACTGCCTCCCTCTCCTGGACGTCCTGCATCCATCCCAGGGCCCCGGCGCCAGTTTGTCCACAGCCTGGAGCCGCCTGTAGCCAAATTGCGCAGACAACCGAACAATCGGTAGGTGAGGGGCCTCACATCCGAGGCCTCCATGCCCGCTTCCCACGAGGAGGTGTACGCCGCCATGACGGTCCAAGAGCTGCCCGGTGCCGGTGCGTCCCACCGTTCCACCCCGCCGCCCGCCTGGAGGCCCCGCACGGATGCCGCCCCGCTGCTCCCGGACCCCGAGCCGTACCGGGTGCTGGGCACCCCGGCCGCCGACCGGCTCGACCCCGAGCTGATGCGCCGGTGCTACGCCGAGCTGGTGCGCGGCCGGCGGTACAACGCGCAGGCCACCGCCCTCACCCGGCAGGGCCGACTGGCCGTATATCCCTCCACCGTCGGCCAGGAAGCCTGCGAGATCGCGGCCGCACTGGTCCTGGAGGAGCAGGACTGGCTCTTCCCCAGCTACCGCGACACCCTCGCGGCCGTGGCCCGCGGCCTGGACCCCGTACAGGCGCTGACCCTGCTGCGCGGCGACTGGCACACCGGCTACGACCCGCGCGAGCACCGGATAGCCCCGCTGTGCACCCCGCTCGCCACCCAGCTGCCGCACGCGGTGGGCCTGGCGCACGCGGCCCGGCTGCGCGGCGACGACGTGGTGGCCCTCGCCATGGTCGGCGACGGCGGCACCAGCGAGGGCGACTTCCACGAGGCCCTGAACTTCGCGGCCGTCTGGCAGGCCCCGGTGGTCTTCCTCGTGCAGAACAACGGCTTCGCGATATCCGTCCCGCTCGCCAAGCAGACCGCCGCCCCCACCCTGGCCCACAAGGCCGTGGGATACGGGATGCCCGGCCGCCTCGTCGACGGCAATGACATCGCCGCCGTCCACGAGGTGCTGTCCGAGGCCGTCCGGCGGGCCCGGGCCGGCGGCGGACCGACCCTGATCGAGGCCGTCACGTACCGGATCGAGGCGCACACGAACGCCGACGACGCGACCCGCTACCGCGGCGATGCCGAGGTCGAGGCGTGGAAGGCGCACGACCCGGTGGAGCTGCTGGAGCGCGAGCTGACCGCGCGCGGGCTGCTCGACGCGGCCGGCATCCAGGAGGCCAAGGACGCGGCCGAGGAGATGGCGGCGGCGCTGCGCGAGCAGATGAACGCGGAGCCGGTCCTCGACCCGATGGACCTGTTCACCCACGTCTACGCGGAGCAGACCGGCCGGCTGCGCGAACAGGCGGACATGCTGCGTGCCGAGCTCGAAGCGGAGACCGAGTGATGACCACGGTTGCGGTGAAGCCGGCGACCATGGCCCAGGCCCTGACCCGGGCCATGCGCGACGCGATGGCCGAGGACCCGACCGTCCACGTGATGGGCGAGGACGTCGGGGCACTGGGCGGGGTCTTCCGCATCACGGACGGGCTCGCGAAGGAGTTCGGCGAGGACCGCTGCACCGACACCCCGCTCGCGGAGGCCGGGATCCTCGGCGCCGCGGTGGGCATGGCCATGTACGGCCTGCGGCCGGTGGTGGAGATGCAGTTCGACGCCTTCGCCTACCCGGCCTTCGAGCAGCTGATCTCCCACGTCGCGAAGATGCGCAACCGCACCCGCGGCGCCATGCCCCTGCCGATCACCATCCGCGTGCCGTACGGCGGCGGGATCGGCGGGGTGGAGCACCACTGCGACTCCTCCGAGGCGTACTACGTGGCCACTCCCGGCCTGCACGTGGTGACCCCGTCGACGGTCGAGGACGCGTACGGGCTGCTGCGCGCCTCGATCGCGAGCGACGACCCGGTGGTCTTCCTGGAGCCGAAGCGGCTGTACTGGTCGAAGGCGCAGTGGTCGCCGGACGCCCCGGCGGCCGTCCCGGGCATCGGCAAGGCGCTGGTCCGGCGCCCCGGCACGAGCGCGACGCTGATCACGTACGGGCCCTCGCTCCCGGTCTGCCTGGAGGCGGCCGAGGCGGCGCGCGAGGAGGGCTGGGACCTGGAGGTCCTGGACCTGCGCTCGCTGGTGCCGTTCGACGAGGAGACGGTCGTCGAGGCCGTACGCCGGACCGGGCGCGCGGTGGTGGTCCACGAGGCCGGCGGCTTCGGCGGACCGGGTGCGGAGATCGCCGCTCGCGTCATGGAGCGGTGCTTCCACCACCTGGAGGCGCCGGTGCTGCGGGTGACGGGCTTCGACATCCCGTACCCGCCGCCCATGCTGGAGAAGCACCATCTGCCCGGCGTCGACCGGATCCTGGACACCGTGGCCCGCCTGCAGTGGGAGAACTGATGCCGCAGGTAATGGAATTCAAGCTCCCCGATCTGGGGGAGGGACTGACCGAGGCGGAGATCGTCCGCTGGCTGGTCGCGGTCGGCGACGTCGTGGCGATCGACCAGCCGGTGGTCGAGGTCGAGACGGCCAAGGCGATGGTCGAGGTGCCGTGCCCGTACGGGGGCGTGGTCACCGCGCGCTTCGGCGAGGAGGGCACGGAGCTGCCGGTCGGGGCCCCGCTGATCACCGTGGCGGTGGGTGCGGGGGCCGGGGCGGCGGAGCCGCCGGAGGCAGAGGCGCAGGGCTCGGGCAACGTCCTGGTCGGCTACGGCACGGAGCACTCGCGTCCAGCGCGTCGGCGACGGGTGCGACCCGTCACCGCCGAGGTCTCGGCGCCCGCTCCTGCGGCTGCGGCTGCGGCTGCGGCTCCGGCTGCGGTGGCGGTGGCCCCCGTGGCCACCGGGCCGGTGGCGGTGATCTCGCCACTGGTGCGGAAGCTGGCCAGGGACAACGGGGTCGACCTGCGCGGACTCAGCGGATCGGGCCCCGAGGGGCTGATCCTGAGGGCGGACGTCGAGGCGGCGCTGCGGGCGCCCGGGCCGGCTCCGGCGCCGTCCCCGGCGGTGGCCGCCCCGGCGGTGGCCGCGCAGGGCGAGCGGATCCCGCTCAAGGGGCTCCGCGGAGCCGTGGCCGAGAAGCTGTCGCGCAGCCGCCGGGAGATCCCGGAGGCCACCTGCTGGGTCGACGCGGACGCCACCGAGCTGATGGCGGCCCGGGCCGCGATGAACGCCGCGGGCGGCCCTAAGATCTCGGTGCTCGCGCTGCTGGCCCGGATCTGCACGGCGGCGCTGGCCCGCTACCCGGAGCTCAACTCCACCGTGGACCTGGAGGCCAAGGAGATCGTCCGGCTCCCGGCGGTGCACCTCGGCTTCGCCGCGCAGACGGAGCGGGGCCTGATGGTCCCGGTCGTGCGCGACGCCCAGACGCGCAACCCGGAGTCCCTCTCGGCGGAGTTCGCCCGGCTGACCGAGCTGGCCCGGGCCGGGAAGCTGACCCCGGCCGATCTGACCGGCGGGACCTTCACCCTGAACAACTACGGGGTCTTCGGGGTCGACGGCTCCACGCCGATCATCAACCACCCCGAGGCGGCCATGCTCGGCGTGGGCCGGATCATCCCCAAGCCGTGGGTCCACCAGGGCGAGCTGGCCGTCCGCCAGGTCGTCCAGCTGTCCCTGACCTTCGACCACCGCGTCTGCGACGGCGGCACGGCGGGCGGCTTCCTGCGGTACGTCGCCGACTGCGTCGAGTCCCCGGCGGTGCTGCTGCGCTCGCTCTGACGCCGAACGGGTGGTCGCGGGGCCGGGGTGCCGAGCCCCGGCCCCGCGGTGCGGTTAGCTGCGGTGCACCGCGACCTGCGCGGAACCGGCGTACGAGGGAGAAGCGATGACCAAGTCGAGCCCGGCGAAGCTGCGCCGCGGCAAGCGGATCGGCACGGTCGAGTCGGTGACGCTGGCGAGCGCGCAGGTCAGGCTCCCCGGCGGCACCGAGCTGACGGCCTACCTCCCGAGCAATACGAGGGACGTCCGCCCGGGCTGGACCGTCTTCGTCCGGACCAGCCGGTCCCTGCGCTTCCCGGGCGTGACGCACCGCATCGCCGGCGTCCTCGACCGCTAGCGGGGCGGCCACAGCACTAGGGCGTCAGCAGCAGCTTGCCCACGTGCGTGCTGGACTCCAGGACCCGGTGGGCCTCCGGGGCCTCCCGCATCGGGTACGACGCGTGGACCACGGGACGGACCCGGCCCGCCGCGACCAGGGGCCAGACGTGCTCCCGTACGGCCGCCACGATGGCCGCCTTCTCCTCCAGCGGCCGGGCCCGCAGCGACGTCGCGGTGATCGCCGCCCGCTTCGCCAGCAGTGCGCCCAGGTTCAGTTCCGCCTTGACCCCGCCCTGGAGCCCGATCACCGCGAGGCGGCCGTTCACGGCCAGCGCGTCCACGTTCCGCGCCAGGTACTTCGCGCCCATGATGTCCAGGATCACGTCCGCCCCGGCCCCGCCGGTCGCGGCCCGCAGCTCCTCTACGAAGTCCTGCTCGCGGTAGTCGATCAGGACGTCCGCGCCCAGTTCCGCGCAGCGGGCCAGCTTCTCCTTGCCGCCCGCCGTCACCGCCACCCGCGCGCCGACCGCCTTCGCGAGCTGGATCGCCATGGTGCCGATGCCGCTGGAGCCGCCGTGCACCAGCAGGGTCTCGCCGGGGCGCAGTCCCGCCACCATGAACACGTTCGACCACACCGTGGCCACGACCTCGGGCAGCGCCGCGGCCGTCACGAGGTCCAGGCCCGCCGGAACGGGCAGCAGTTGCCCCGCCGGGACCGCCACGCGCTCCGCGTACCCGCCGCCGGCCAGCAGGGCGCACACCTCGTCGCCCACCGACCAGCCCGAGACCCCGGGCCCGATGGCGGAGATCCGTCCGGAACACTCCAGGCCGGGGTAGCGCGAGGCGCCGGGCGGCGGTGCGTAGAACCCCTGCCGCTGGAGGACGTCGGCGCGGTTCACGGCGCTCGCCGCGACTTCGACGAGGACCTCGCCGTCGCCGGCCACCGGATCGGGAACGTCCGCCCACACCAGGGCCTCGGGGCCGCCGGGCTGCTCGATGGTGATCGCATGCATGGCCCGGAGGCTACGCGACCCCGCCCGCCACGCCCAGTAGGACTACTCCGCCGGGCCCAGCACCACCGGCGGCGAAGTCGGCGGCACCGCGCGGACGATGGTGATGAGACGGTCCGTCAACTGGAGCGGGCTCGCGTGCGGGTCGTCGTACGGGAGCAGCCGGTGTCCGCGCAGGACGCTGACCACCAGGTCGTTCGTGTCCCGCACGCTCTTGCCGGCCTCCGACCTGTTGACGGGCCGTTCGATGAGGTCGAGTCCGCTGCCCTGCTGGATCAGGTCCTCCATCACCGTGCCCGCGCTCGGGCTCAGCACCGAGAGACCGAGCAGTCGGCCGGCCGCGCTCGCGCTCGTGATGACCGCGTCCGCGCCCGACTGGCGCAGCAGCGGCGCGTTCTCCTCTTCTCGCACGGCGGCCACGATCTTCGCGCCGCGGTTGAGCTGGCGTGCCGTCAGGGTGACCAGGACCGCCGTGTCGTCCCGCTGGGTGGCGATGACGATCTGACGGGCCTTCTGGAGTTCGGCCCGCAGCAGCACGTCGGAGCGGGTGGCATCGCCGACCACGCCCGTGAAGCCCTCCGCGTTGGCGATGTCGATCACCTTGACGCTGGGGTCCACGATGACGACCTGCTCCTTCTGGAGGCCGGTGGCCAGCAGCGTCTGCAGGGCCGAGCGGCCCTTGGTGCCGAAGCCGACGACGACCGTGTGGTCACGCAAGTTCTTCCTCCAGCGGTTCAGCCGCCACTCTTCCCTGGTGCGCTCCGTGAGGACTTCCAGGGTGGTGCCGACCAGGATGATCAGGAACAGCACGCGCAGCGGCGTGATCAGCAGGACGTTCACCAGCCGCGCGCTGTCGCTGTACGGGACGATGTCGCCGTAGCCGGTCGTCGACAGCGTCACGGTGGCGTAGTAGATGCAGTCGAGCAGGTCCACCTTTTCGTTGGCGTTGTCGTGGTAGCCATCGCGGTCGATCCACACGAGCAGGACCGTCAGGAACATCACGAACAGCGCCATCAGCAGGCGGCGGGTGACCTGGCGCAGCGGCCTTTCGACGATGCGCTTGGGCAGTTTGATGCGCCGGGAGACGAGCTTCTCGTCGGCGCCGCGGGCCATGGCGTCCTGGCCGTGAAGTTTCACGTGAAACATCCCCCCGAGGCCCACGGCAGGTCCAGGATCTCCAGCTCCTGACCGGACCGTGCGCCGTGCGGCGGTACGACGGCCAGCGCGTCGGCCGCGGCCACTCCGCGCAGCATCGCCGGGCCGTTGTAGCGCAGCGGTACGGCGTGCTCGTCGGTCAGCAGTACCGGCACGAGCCGGGTGTCGTGCGGGTGGCCCGGTACGTCGCCCTCCACGGGCAGCGCGTACCGGGGGCGGCGGCGGCGTCCGGCGAGGGCGCGGACCAGCGGTTCGGCGAGGGTCAGCAGACCGGAGACGGCGGCGAGCGGGTTGCCGGGCAGGCCCACCACGTACCGGCCGTCGGCGGGGGCGCCGAGCCGGGCGAGCAGCATCGGGTGGCCGGGGCGCACGGCGACCCCGTCGACGAGGAGCTCGGCGCCGGCCTGCCGCAGGACGGGGTGGACGTGGTCGACGGGGCCGGAGGCGGTGCCGCCGGTGGTGATGACCAGATCCGCGGTGGAGCCGGTGACGGCCTTCAGCAGGGCCTCGGCGCCGTCCGGGTCGTCGCCGAGCCGCCGGGTGGCGACGACCTCGGCGCCGAGCCGGGTGAGCCAGGGGCCGAGCATGGGGCCCAGGGCGTCGCGGATCAGGCCGTCGTGCGGACGGCCCTCGGTGAGCAGTTCGTCGCCGAGCACCAGGATCTCCACGCGCGGGCGGGGCCGGGTGGTCAGCTCGTCGTACCCGGCGGCCGCGGCGAGCCCGAGCACGGCGGGGGTGACCAGCGATCCGGCGGGGAGCAGCAGGTCGCCGGAGCGGCACTCCTGGCCCCGCGGGCGGATGTCCTGGCCGGTGGCGACCGGCCGCTCGGGGTGGAGCTGGGTGCCGGCTTCGCGGGAGTGCTCGCTGCGGATCACGGCGGTGGTGTCGGCGGGGATCCGGGCGCCGGTGGCGATCCGTACCGCCTCTCCGTCCGCGAGGGGCTCGGGCCGGTCGGCGCCGGCCAGTACCCCGCCGCCCGCGCGGACGGTCCAGGGACCGGGTCCGGCGACGGCCCAGCCGTCCATGGCGGAGGTGTCGAAGGACGGCAGGTCGGTGAGGGCGTCCAGGGGGGCGGCCAGGACCTCGCCGAGGGCGTCCGCGAGGGACGCCTGGCGGGTGCGGCCGCGGACGCTCTCGCCGGCGCGGGCGGCGGCTTCCCGGGCCCGGGACCAGGCGGCGGGGCGGTGGCCTCCGCCGCCGGGATTGCGGCTGACCAGGGCGAGGGCCTGGTCGAGGGCGTGATCGGCCTCGGTGGGGCTCATCCGGAGCGGTTCCCGTCACCGGGGGCGGCCTCGGCCTCCGCGGCCCAGCGCAGGGCCAGGTCGGCGGCCTTGCGCGAGGCTTCGGCGACGGCCTGGGCGGGGTCGGCGCCGCGGGCTTCGGCTTGGGCCGCCGCGTAGCCGACCAGGAACGTGGTCAGCGGGGCGGCGGGCCGGGCGACGCCGTGGGCGGCGTCGCGGGCGAGGTCGAGCAGGGTCTTCGTGTCGACGGGGAGGTCGAGGCCCAGCTCGTTCTTGACGGCGGTGATCCATTGGTCCAGCACGGTTCCATGCTCCCTGATCCGGGCGCGGGCGGCGGCGAGATCGTCCCAGGTGTCGCAGTCGAAGGAGGCGAGTGGCGCAGCGGCGGTGACGGTGGCGAGGTCGAGTTCGGCGGTGAGGGCGCGCAGGGGCAGCCCGGTGAGGTTGCCGTGCTCGGTGGCGAGGAGGGCGAGCTCGCGGCGCAGGGGCTCGGCGCGGTAGGCGGCGACGAGGGGCTGGTCGCGGCCGGCGGGGTCGCGGAGCATGGCGCCTTCGGGGCCGGGCGAGTCGAGGAGCGCGCGTACGGTTTCGGCGTCGAGGAAGGGCAGGTCCGCGGAGAGCACGAGGACCTGCGCGGCCGTGGTCCGGCGCAGGCCGGCGTCCAGCGCGGCGAGGGGGCCGCCGCCGGGGGGCTCCTCGCGGGTCCAGTGGACCGGGCGGGCGGTGGGTCTGCGGCCGCCGACCACGACGGTGGTGCGGGCGTCGGCGCAGGCGTCCAGGACGCGGTCCAGGAGGGTGCGGCCGCCGACCTCCAGTGCGGGTTTGTCGGCGCCGTCGAGACGGCGGGCGGCGCCGCCCGCCAGGACGACTGCGTCGTAGCTCATGCCCCGAGTATGCGTGGCGCGTGTCCCCTGCGGGGAGCGCCGCTTACCCGGGACTTACACCCCGCCCGGCCCGCGGGCGCGGCCCACCGATCTGGGGCTCCGCCCCCCGGCGCCTCATCGTCGGCGGGGCTGGATCTGCCCGATGCCGCCGTGTCGGCGCGGCCTGAGGACCGGGGGCTCCGCCCGGACCCGGCGCCTCGAACGCGGCGGGGCTGGACTTTGGCTGATGCCCTCGCGTGGGCGCGGCTCACTGACCTGGTGCTCCGCCCCAGACCCCGCGCCTCGATCGCGGCGGGGCTGGACTTCGGCTGATGCCGCCTTGTGGAGCCGGGCAAGAATCGGCCCCGCCGACGTGTGGGGCGCGGGGCCCGGGGGTCCGGGAACGGAGCGGCGGGCCCGGGCCACGGGTGTGGCTCGGGCCCGCCGTTGTTCGGGGGCCGCCGGGGCTAGAGGTAGGGGCCCGAGCGGATCGCGCCGTGCGGGCCTTCCTCGTCGTCGTGGGACCCGCCCGGCGGCAGCGCGCGCCGCATCTGTTCCAGTTGGGCCCGCGCCGCCATCTGCTGCGCGAACAGGGCCGTCTGGATGCCGTGGAAGAGACCCTCCAGCCAGCCCACCAACTGTGCCTGCGCGATCCGCAGTTCCGCCTCGGACGGAATCGCCTCCTCCGTGAAGGGCAGGGAGAGACGCTCCAGTTCCTCGACCAGCTCCGGAGCCAGACCGTCCTCAAGCTCCTTCACCGAAGCGGCGTGGATGTCCTTGAGACGGACCCGGCTTGCCTCGTCCAGAGGCGCGGCGCGGACCTCTTCCAGGAGTTGCTTGATCATGCTGCCGATCCGCATGACCTTGGCGGGCTGTTCGACCATCTCCGTCACCGGGACCTCGCGCGACTCGTCATCGGCGCCGCCGACCGCCATCCCGTCCTGTCCCACGATCAGGACGTTCGGGGGGCTGTCCTGCGACCGTTCACTCCTCGGCATCTCCATGCCGTCATTGTCTCGCACACCTTCGTACTCACACGGTGTGCCCCCGTACGGGCGTGATCCACCCTGTACGGGGGCACCGACATCAGCCCGCCGCCCGCCGGGCCAGCGCGCCGCTCGACCGGGTGACCAGGGCCGCGAGCAGGGCCGCGCCCAGCGGCACCAGGATCACCAGGGCGCCGAGGGTCTCCCACGGCACGGCGATCGGCACGTACACCTTCTCCCCGGGGCTGGTCCACCCCATCGCGGTGCCCCGCTCGATGAACCGTTCCATCTCCCGGGCCTGGGTGAGCCGCAGCCCGACCGCCGGCAGGATGCCCGCCGCCGAGCCCAGGACCACGCCCATCAGGGCGACCACCCCGCACTGGAAACCGCTCAGCGTGCGCCGCACCCGCGGGGCGGCGCCGACGGCGGCCAGGGTCTTCAGGTCGGCCTCGGCGTCCGCCTGGGCGAGCCCGGTGGCGATGCCGGCCGCACCGATGGTGACCAGGCCCGCGAAGAGGGCCAGGGCGAGCATCTCGATGCTGTTGTCCCCCGGGTACCCCTGCTCGATCTTGATCCGGGCGTCCACGCCCATCGTGTCGAGGGCGCCGTCCAGTTTCTGGCGCTGCTTGCTGCTCGGCGCGCCGTCGAGCGCGAAGTACGAGCCGAACGGGGCCGTCGTCAGCCCGGCGGCCTTGGCCGTCGCGGCCGGAAGGATGAGCTTGACGCCCCAGCCCTTGACGCCGTCCGGCGCCTGGTAGACGGGCAGGACCTTGTCCTCACCCGGCCCCTCCTCGCGCTTGCTGCGAGCGTTGTCAGCCGCTTCCGGGTCGGTGATGAGCCGGATGGTGACCTTGCCGTCCTTCACGTTCTGCTTGTCGAGGGAGACGGGCTTGCCCGACTTCAGGGCGGCGACGGCGCCGGGGTCGGTCACGGCCAGCGCGGTCAGCAGCTTCTCGTCGGCGACGACCGCGTTGTTCTCCGCGAAGTTCCGGTTCCGGGCCTGCCCGCAGCGCCAGTCCTTGCGCAGCTCCTTGGCCCGCTCGGGGGCGAAGTCGGCCGGGCCGTGCTCGGATTCGTAGAGCGGGCAGCGCTGGTCCTTGGGCACGATGACCTCGGCCCGCCCGCAGCCCGCTTCGTGCGAGTACGCGTCACAGCCCGGCTTGCCGACCACCAGGCGCTCCACGTCGGCCCGTAGGGACAGCGAGAACTCCTTGGACAGGGCCTCGCGCACGGCCGGGACGTCCTTGTAGGAGCTGTTGTCGGAGACCGAGACCAGCCCGGAGTGGTGCGGCAGGTCGGCGACGTACTCGTGCCGGGCCTGGACGTCCTGGCTGTGCTGGTACGTCGCCACGGCGACGGTGCCGGCCACGGCGGCCAGGACGGCGGCCACGGCGGGAGCCGTACGCCCCCGGTTGCGCACGGCGTCGCGCAGCGCGAGCCGGGGCGACAGCGGCAGCCAGCGTCCGAGCCGCCCGAAGAGGCCGACCAGCACTGGGGTGAGGGCGACGATGCCGAGCTCGGCGATGGCGCTGCCGCCCGCGACGACCAGGGAGCCCATCTCGGACACCGTGCCGTACAGGGCGATGGCCGCTCCGCCGGCGACGGCGATCAGGCCGAGGACGGGCAGCACCCGGTTGGCCCGGCGGACGCCGCGGCGGCCGGTGAGCGAGGCCAGGACGGTCTGCCGCGAGGCGGTGATCGCGGGGACGATGGCGGCCAGCAGGCCGGTCACCACGGCGAGCAGGGCGATGGCGGCCAGTTCCAGCGGCCGGAGCTCGAACCCGCCCCAGCGCAGCCCGAGGTACTCCTCGAGCAGCGGCCGGAGCCCCAGGGTGAGGGCGATGCCGATCGCGGTGCCGACGACGGCGGCAGCGGCGCCGATGACCAGGCCGCCGGAGAGCACGATGGCCCGGATGTGCCGCCGGTCGCCGCCGTTGGCGCCGACGAGGCCGAGCTGGCGGCGCGAGCGCCGGGCGCCGACCGCGAAGGCGGGGCCGGCGAGCAGGCAGATCTCCAGCATGGCGAGACCGACGACGGTGGCCAGGACGGCCATTTCGACGGCGTGGGTCGAGCCGGAGGCCTCGAACTGCTCCTTGGGCTCCTGCGCGTACAGCGGCACTTCGGAGTCGGCCGGCTTGTCGAGGGTGACGGCGCGCGAGATGGCGAGCACACCCTTGCCGTTGACGTCCTTGACCATGTTCCACGTGAAACCACCGGCACCGGAGACCTTCACGAGGTACACGTCGTCGGCCCGCACCCCGGACACCCCGGCGGCCTGCAGGGCCTTGTCGAGCGGGGTCAGCAGCGTCCCCGGCTGCGCGATGAGCTGCACTTCCTGGAGCGCGCTGGGCAGTTCGTACGAGCCCACGATCTTGTACTCGAGGTTCGTGCCGCGCGCGTTGACGCTGGAGCCGACGAAGTAGCCGGACTCCTTCAGGAACGCGGTGGTGGCGATGACCTCGCCGGCCGCCTCGGGCAGCCGGCCCCGGTCGAGCGTGAACCGGCCCTTCACCAGGGGGCTGTGCGTGTCGATCTCGCGCAGGTTGGTGTCGAGGAGCCCGTGGGTGGTGCGCAGCTTGGCGTGCCCGGTGCTGTCCTTGACGACGTCGGCGCCGGCCGGGAGCGACTGCTGCAGCAGCTGCGGGTTCTCCTCCTTGGGCGGCTCGTACGAGTCGTAGCCGCCGACCGGCGCGTACCGGTTGCCGTCGGGGCTCTGGTAGATCGGCACGTTCATGCGGGAGAGGCTGAGCTCGGCGTCGGCGGCGCCGATGCGGCGCTGGAGCTCCTGCTCGACGGAGAGTTCGGCACTGCGCATGGTCAGGTCGGCGGCGCTCACACCGACGATCGGCAGGGCGATCATCGCGAGGACGAGGACGCTGCGGCCCTTGGAGCGCCAGGCGTCGCGGCGGGCGATCCGGATGGCCGCGACCCAGGAGTGGTACCAGGAGATCACTGTGCGGCCGCCTGCCCGAACAGCAGGGAGTCGGCGCCGGCGCGCAGGGTCTCGTCGACCACGCTGCCGTCGCGCAGGAAGACGACGCGGTCGGCCCAGGCGGCGAACCGCGGCTCGTGCGTGACCAGGATCCCCGCGGCGCCGGCGTCGCAGCGCGAGCGCAGCAGGGCGAGCACGGACTCGCCGGTCTCGGAGTCGAGGGCGCCGGTGGGCTCGTCGGCGAGGACCAGGCGGCGGTCGCCGACGAGGGCGCGGGCGATGGCCACGCGCTGCTGCTGGCCGCCGGACATCTCGTCGGGGAAGCGGTCGGCGAGCTGGCCGAGCCCCATCTCCTCCAGGGCGGCGAGCGCGGAGACGCGGGCCTTGCGGGCGGATATCCCGTCGAGTTCGCGGGGCAGGGCCACGTTCTCTGCGGCGGTGAGCGCCGGGATCAGGTTGTAGTCCTGGAAGACGTAGCCGATGCTGCGCCGGCGCAGGGCGGCCAGCTCCTTGCGGCCGGCGGCGGTGATGTCGGTGCCTTCGACGATGACCCGGCCGCTGCTGGGGGTGTCGAGCCCGCCGGCGAGGGTGAGCAGCGTGGACTTGCCGGAGCCGGAGGGGCCCATGACGGCGACGAGTTCGCCGGGGAAGACGGAGAGGTTGATGCCGCGCAGGGCGTGGACCTCGGTGGCTCCACTGCCGTGTGTGCGGACGAGTTGGTCCAACTGGAGTACGGGCTGGTCAGGCATGAAGGGTGTCCCCCTGGAGGTGCGGTCGTTCAGCCCCGCCAGCGCGTGCGGGCGGGACGGAGCCGGTCGGTTGTGGTGTTCGTGGTGGCCTCGGCGGCAGGTGGCCGGGTGCGGGGTGGCCGGAGTCTCAGCGGCCGGTGGCCTCGGGGCGGGTCGTGGCGGCGGTCGGGGCCTTGGCGGCAGCCGTGCGGGCGGCCCCGGGCGGCTCGGGTTCGGCTTCGGACGCCGGGTCGGACGCAGGGTCGGACGCAGGGTCGGGCGCCGAGGTCGCCACCGGCCGCGCGGCGGCCACGGAGAGCCGTACGAGGCGGGCCTCGGAGTGGTCGAGCCAGCGGGCCTCGGCCTCGGTCTGGAAGATGAGCTGCTCCAGGACCAGTAGCCAGGCCACGTCGTCGCGTTCGCGGGTCCGCCCGCTCTCGATCGCGGCGAGCGCCTGGGCCTTGAGCCGGGTGTAGTCCTGCATCGCCTTGACGGTGGCGTGCCGCTGGGCCTGGATGACGGCGCGGATGTCCACGCCGGGTGCCCCGACGGCCATCGCGAGCTTGATGGCGAGTTCGTCGCGGGGCGGGTTGGCGCGGTCGACGGGGCGCTCGTACCACTGGTGCAGTTCGGCACGTCCGGGGTCGGTGATGGCGTAGAGCGTGTGGCCGGCGCTGTCCTCGCCGCCGGGCGCGACGAGGCCGTCACGCTCCAGCCGGGCGAGCGTGGTGTACACCTGCCCGACGTTCAGCGGCCAGGTGGAGCCGGTGCGGGATTCGAACTCGGTACGCAGCTGGGAGCCGTACCGAGGGCCCCGTTCCAGGAGGGCGAGAAGGCCGTGGCGAATGGACATACTCAGTATGTATACCGAGTATGCCGGTAGGTGCAACCTCCCTCCGGCGTACATCCCAAGGGGGACGGACGGCTTCGCGTCCGTCTGGAGGAGAGGTCAGGGCCCCTTGCGCAACCGCATCCCCATGAAGCCGAGACCCAGTCCCATCAGGGCGAATCCGGTGCCGAGGGGCAGTATGTGCGCGGCCAGGTCGGCGGCCCGATCGTTCGGCTCGGCGGCGAGCGCGGTGCCCGTGTCCGGCGGACTCGGCGCAGCGGACGGCGTCGGCGTGACCGGCCGGGCGGGCGGCGGCCGCAGCGGGACGGGCCGGGCCGCGATCACCGTTTCGGGGTTGGCGGGCGCGGTCGCGGGCCGGCCGGGCCGCTCCCGGCCGACTCCGGCGGCGCTGCCGGCGAGTTCCTCGTAGGCCTCTTGCGGTACGTCGCCGGCCGTCGCGCTGGCCGTCGCGCTCGCCGTCACGGGAGCGGGAGTGGGAGTGGGACCCCCGGGGGACGCGAAGGCGGGCGCTGCGGGCAGGAGGGGCAGGGCGGGCACGACAGGCGAGAGCGCGGCGGCGGCGACCAGTGCGGCGCAGGCGAGCCGCCGTAGCGGCGGGTGGAAGCCTTGGGTCACAGTGAGCCCCTCCCGTCCCTGGGGGTCCCCCCGGACGCGGTCCGGGGGAGTCTGGGGATACCGAGACGACGTGCTCAGATTTACACAGCGGGGCAAAAGCGGCATCCCGAGCGCCCCATCAGGGTCGCCCGGGATGCGGGTGCGTCGTGAGGTCGTGGCGCCGAGCCGTGAGGCGAAGCGGTGCCGCGAAGCCGTCCGACTACTGGGGATCGCCGGTCGAGACGATCAGCGTGAACTCGGTGCTCTCCTTGGCGACGTTCGTGCCCGCCTCGGGCAGCTGCTCCAGGACCGTGTCCTGCCCGTACACGGCCTCGTCGCGCTCGGTGATCTTGTACTTCCAGCCCGCGGCCTGGATGCACTCCTTCACCGAGCGGATGTTCTTGTACCGGAAGTCCGGAGCGATGACCTTGGTGGCGTCGTTGAACGCCTTGCTCGGCTCCTTGCACTTGTTCACGTCGATCGTGCGCGCGGGATCCGGCCCCTTGTGACCGGCCTGGGTCGAGCCGCTCGGGGCGCTGGAGGAGCCCTTGGAGGAGCCGGGGTCGGCGGTGTTCCCCTTGTCCTTGTCCCCGCCCAGGTCGAGCGCCGCGATCAGACCGCCGATGGCCAGCAGGGCCACCACGATCGCGCCCACGATCACCGGGGTGTTCTTCTTCGCCCCCGCGCCGCCCGTGCCGACGGACGTCCGCGGCCTCTGGGCGGAGACCGCGTACGGCGGCGGAGTCTGCGGCGCGTACTGCTGCTGGGGCGCCGGGGTGTGCTGCTGCGGCGGGTACGCGTACCCGCCCTGCCCGTGCTGCACCGGCGGGGGCGTCGGCGCGTACGGGGACGGCGCCGGGGTGTGCGGCGCCGGGGCCTGGTACGGCTGCTGGAGCGACTGCGGCGGCGGCGCCTGGAAGCCGGAGTCCACCGGCGGGAAGACGGCCGAGCCCACGCCCGCCCCGCTGCCGCCCGCGTGGGCGCCGGGGACGATCACCGGGGCACCGGTCTGACCGGCGTTCAGCACCCGCGCGACCTCGTCCCGCATGGCGGCCGCGGTGGGGAAGCGCTCGTTCGGGTTCTTCTTCAGGGCCCGCGCCACCAGCGCGTCCATCGCCGGGGTCACCGCGCGGTTGACGGAGGACGGGGCGACCGGCTCCTCCTGTACGTGTGCGTACGCTATGGCCAGCGGCGAGTCGGCGTCGAAGGGGATCCGCCCGGTCAGCAGCTGGAACAGCATGATGCCGACCGAGTACAGGTCGGACCGCGCGTCGACCCCGCGCCCGAGCGCCTGCTCGGGGGAGAGGTACTGCGGGGTGCCGACGACCATGCCGGTCTGCGTCATCGAGGTGACCCCCGACTGCATGGCCCGCGCGATGCCGAAGTCCATCACCTTGACCACGCCGCGCTTGGTGATCATGACGTTGCCCGGCTTGATGTCGCGGTGGACCAGACCCATCTCGTGGCTGGTCTCCAGCGCGGCCAGCACGTCGGCTGTCACCTTCAGCGCCTTGTCGGCCGGCATCGCCCCGTACTGCGTGATGTCCGACTGGAGCACGGAGCCGAGCGGCTGCCCCTCGACGTACTCCATGACGATGTACGGCATGAGCGAGCCGTCGAAATCGTCCTCACCCGTGTCGAACACCGAGACGATGTTGGTGTGCGACAGTTTCGCAACAGCCTGGGCCTCACGGCGGAACCGCTCGCGGAAGGACTGCTCGCGGCCCAGCTCGGTGTGCAGGGTCTTGATCGCCACCTGGCGGTCGAGCGCCGTGTCGTAGGCGAGGTACACCGCGGCCATGCCGCCCTCGCCCAGCAAATCCCGTAGCTGGTAACGGCCACGGGCCAGGGAACCGCCTGCGTACCGGCCCTGAGTGCCGTCCTGGCTCATGACTGTTGCTTCCCCTCGCCACGCTTGTGTCGCGCCCAGTCTGCCGGAGGGCAAGCACACGTCAAGCCAGGTGCCCGTTCCGTGACCACAAGGCCACCCGGGCCCTTGTCCGAACGGTGGACGGTTCCGAGGCTGTAGCGTTCATCGGAGCACCCGATGAGGACCTACCGCTGAGCGGCGGCCGAGAGAGACGACGGCGAGGACTGATGGCACCCGAACCCGAGGGAAACGGCGCCGGGATGGCCGACGGTCCTGAGCACTGGGGCGCAGGTGGCCTGGTGGGAGACGGCCGTTACCGGCTGACCCACCGCCTGGGCCGCGGTGGTATGGCCGAGGTGTTCGCCGCCGAGGACGTACGGCTGGGCCGGACCGTCGCCGTCAAGCTGCTGCGCGCGGACCTCGCCGAGGACCCGGTGTCCAAGGCCCGGTTCACGCGCGAGGCGCAGTCGGTCGCCGGGCTCAACCACCATGCCGTCGTCGCCGTGTACGACTCCGGCGAGGACAAGGTCGGCCCCAGAACCGTTCCGTACATCGTCATGGAGCTGGTCGAGGGCCGCACCATCCGCGACCTGCTGATCAGCGCCGAGGCCCCGGGCCCCGAGCAGGCGCTCATCATCACCTCGGGCGTCCTCGAAGCGCTCGCGTACTCGCACCAGCACGGCATCGTGCACCGCGACATCAAGCCCGCCAACGTCATCATCACGGACACCGGCGCGGTGAAGGTGATGGACTTCGGCATCGCCCGCGCCCTGCACGGCGTGCAGTCGACGATGACCCAGACCGGCATGGTCATGGGCACCCCGCAGTACCTGTCGCCCGAGCAGGCCCTCGGCAAGGCCGTGGACCACCGCTCCGACCTGTACGCGACCGGCTGTCTGCTCTACGAACTGCTCGCGCTGCGGCCCCCGTTCACCGGTGAGACGCCGCTGTCGGTGGTCTACCAGCACGTCCAGGACGCGCCGATCCCGCCCTCGCACCTGCCGGAGGGCCACTCCATCCCGCAGGAGCTCGACGGGCTCGTCATGCGCTCCCTCGCCAAGGACCCGGACGACCGGTTCCAGAGCGCCGAGGAGATGCGCGGGCTGGTCCAGTACGCCCTGCAGATGCTGCACGACCAGGGGCCGAACACCGGTACCTGGAACACCGGTCCGGTCACCATGGCCCTGCCGCACGGGCGCGGTCCCGCGCAGACCACCGCGATGCCGATCGGCTCCACGGGCGGTCAGCACCAACACCCCTCGAACGCCTCGACCTCGCAGTTCAAGCAGCCGATGGTGCCGCCGCTGAACCCGGACGACGGCTCGGCCTTCTCCGGCGCCGGCGGGCACGGCGGCCAGGGGGGCCAGGGCGGCGGCGGTTACGACGGCTACGACGGTTATGACGACCACTCCGGCGGCGGCAGCCGCTGGAAGCTGTGGCTGTTCGCGGTGCTCGCCGTGATCGCGGTCGCCGCGGGCGTGGCCTACGCCGTCAACAGCGTCGGCTCCAAGAAAAAGCACGAGACCCCGCCGGCCAACGTCAGCTCCTCCAGCGGCCAGCCGAGCTCCCCGGGCACGCAGAACAGCCCGGAGACCTCGCCGTCGCGGCACACCCCGGAGACCTCGCGCTCGTACGACGACTACTCGCCGACGCCGGGCCGCAGCCGCTACACGCCGAGCTATACGCCGTCCGCGCAGTCCTCGCCGCCCCCGACGAAGTCCTCGCCGCCGCCGACCAAGTCGAGCCAGCCGCCGGTGACGAAGTCCCCGTCGCCCGGTGGCGGGGGGAGCCCGGCCGCTCAGGACGACTCCGACTAGGCGCGCACACGAAAGAACGGCCCGGCGGGGTGAATTCCGCCGGGCCGTTCTCGTACGTACGGTTCGTATGACTCGTACGACACGACTCTTACGCGTCAGAGTGCGTGCTGATACTGCCGGTCGGGATTCCCCACGAGGGTGTGCACGGTGACGAACTGGGGCTCGATTCGCATGTAGACGGGGTCGAAGACCGCGCCGTCCGCGAAATGCGGGCCCGGACCGAAAAGCTCCAGCTCAGCGGTGGTGGGCTCGATGATCTCGGCCGTTCCGGTGAACTGGACCGACCACAGCCGGGGTTCCGGGGAATTGAAGTTGTCGGCGCCGTAGGCGACCACACTTCCGTTGCAGGCCTGGTGATAGCCGAAACCGGCGTGCATTCTCAGGACGACCTTGCCGTTCACCACGATGTGGCGGGCGAGGGCGAGGAAGGGCAGCGCGCGCATGCTGGTGGCGACTCGGCCGTACGGCACGCGGCGCAGCAGTTCGATGGCGTGGAGTTCCTCTGGGGACATGCGGTCCACTGTGCGGTAGCGACCCGACGGCCCAAAAGAGGAGCCCGCCCCGATCGATCGGGGACGTTGGTCCCGAATTGAACATCTTGCCCCGTGCCGGCGATGACGGACGGGTCAGCGCTTCTCCGCCTGGAGGCGGGCCACGTAGGCCGCGGCCTGGGAGCGGCGCTCCATGCCCAGCTTGGAGAGCAGGCTGGAGACGTAGTTCTTGATCGTCTTCTCGGCCAGGTGGAGCCGCTCACCGATCACGCGGTTCGTCAGGCCCTCGCCGATCAGGTCGAGGATCTTCCGCTCCTGGTCGGTGAGGTTGGAGAGGCGGTCGTCGCCCTTGCCTTTCTTGCCGTCGCGCAGCCGCTCCAGCACCCGGGCGGTGGCGACGGGGTCGAGCAGCGACTTGCCGGCCGCGACGTCCCGTACCGCGTTGAGCAGCTCATTGCCGCGGATCGCCTTGAGCACGTACCCCGAGGCGCCGGCCATGATCGCGTCGAACAGTGCCTCGTCGTCGGCGAAGGACGTCAGCATGAGGCACTTGATGTCCTCGTTGTGCGAGCGGACCTCGCGGCAGACCTCGACGCCGCTGCCGTCCGGCAGGCGCACATCGAGAATGGCCACGTCGGGGCGGGTGGCGGGGATTCGCACCAGCGCGTCGGCGGCTGTACCGGCCTCGCCGACGATCTCGATGTCCTCCTCGACCGACAGCAGCTCATAGACGCCCCGGCGTACCACTTCGTGGTCGTCCAGGAGGAATACCTTGATTTTTCCGTTTTCGCGCACGGTGTCAGTTTCACACACTCACCCCTTCCCTGCCGCTGTTACCCGGGATAACGTGCCGTTGTTCCGGCCCCCTGCAAGGCTGTGACCAGTGGTTGTTCCCGCTTCTGCGGATTTACTTGGAAATCCAAGCAAAATCGCAGGTCAAACGGGGTTTCGCAGTTATGCGGCGCACTGGGTAACGTGCATTGCGCAGGGCACTCGCCGGGGCACCTGTCACGCCTGAATCCCGTACGCGACGCGCACCCACCCCGTGCGCGGGTACGGATACAGGTGAGCCGCACTGGACCCCGGAGAACCCGGGTGCCGGACCGACGGAGGAGCACACGTGACCGTGGAGAGCACTGCCGCGCGCAAGCCGCGACGCAGCAGCGGCACCAAGCGGGCGGCAGGCGCGGCGAGCGCCCGCAAGACCCCTGCTGCCACCGCGCAGATGCATGACGCCGAGCCTCAGCTCGTACAGCTGCTGACGCCCGAGGGGGAAAGGATCGGGGTCGACACCCACCCCGACGACGCAGACGTCGCCGAGTTCGCCCCCTTCGTCGCCGACATCACCACCGAGGACCTGCGCGGCCTTTACCGCGACATGGTCCTGACCCGCCGTTTCGACGGGGAGGCGACCGCCCTGCAGCGCCAGGGCGAGCTGGGCCTGTGGGCCTCGCTGCTCGGGCAGGAGGCGGCTCAGATCGGCTCCGGCCGGGCCCTGCGGGACGACGACTACGTCTTCCCGACCTACCGCGAGCACGGCGTGGCCTGGTGCCGCGGGGTCGACCCGACCAATCTGCTCGGCATGTTCCGCGGTGTGAACCACGGCGGCTGGGACCCCACCACCAACAACTTCCACCTGTACACGATCGTCATCGGCTCGCAGACGCTGCACGCGACCGGTTACGCGATGGGCGTGGCCAAGGACGGCGCCGACTCGGCCGTCATCGCCTACTTCGGCGACGGCGCGTCCAGCCAGGGCGACGTCGCGGAGGCCTTCACCTTCTCGGCCGTCTACAACTCCCCCGTGGTGTTCTTCTGCCAGAACAACCAGTGGGCGATCTCCGAGCCCACCGAGCGCCAGATGCGCGTGCCGCTCTACCAGCGCGCGCAGGGCTTCGGCTTCCCGGGCATCCGGGTCGACGGCAACGACGTACTGGCCTGCCTCGCGGTCACCCGCTGGGCGCTGGAGCGCGCCCGCCGGGGCGAGGGCCCGACGCTGGTCGAGGCCTTCACGTACCGCATGGGCGCGCACACCACCTCCGACGACCCGACGAAGTACCGGCGGGACGAGGAGCGCGCGGCCTGGGAGGACCGGGACCCGATCCTGCGCCTGAAGGCCCACCTGCTGGCCACCGGAGGCGCCGACGACGCGTTCTTCGAGGAGCTCGAGGCCGAGAGCGAGAAGCTGGGCAAGCACGTGCGCGAGGTCGTACGGGCCATGCCCGACCCGGACACGATGGCGATCTTCGAGAACGTCTACGCGGACGGTCACGCGCTGGTCGACGAGGAGCGCGCGCAGTTCGCGGCCTACCTCGCGTCGTTCGAGGGTGGGGAGTGAGCGGCATGGCTATCGAAAAGATGTCCATTGCGAAGGCGCTGAACGAGTCGCTGCGCAAGGCGCTGGAGCAGGACCCGAAGGTCCTCATCATGGGTGAGGACGTCGGCAAGCTGGGCGGTGTCTTCCGCATCACCGACGGCCTGCAGAAGGACTTCGGCGAGGAGCGGGTCATCGACACCCCGCTCGCCGAGTCGGGCATCGTCGGCACCGCGATCGGCCTGGCCCTGCGCGGCTACCGGCCGGTCGTCGAGATCCAGTTCGACGGTTTCGTCTTCCCCGCGTACGACCAGATCGTCACGCAGCTCGCGAAGATGCACGCGCGGGCGCTGGGCAAGATCAAGCTCCCGGTCGTCGTACGCATCCCGTACGCGGGCGGCATCGGCGCGGTGGAGCACCACTCGGAGTCGCCCGAGGCGCTCTTCGCGCACGTGCCGGGCCTGAAGGTGGTCTCGCCGAGCAACGCCTCGGACGCGTACTGGATGCTCCAGCAGGCGATCCTCAGCGACGACCCGGTGATCTTCTTCGAGCCGAAGCGCCGCTACTGGGACAAGGGCGAGGTCGACGTCGAGGCGATCCCCGACGCGCTGCACGCGTCCCGGGTGGCCCGCGCGGGCTCCGACATCACCCTGGCGGCCTACGGGCCGATGGTGAAGGTCTGCCTGGAGGCGGCGGCCGCCGCGGCCGAGGAGGGCAAGTCGGTGGAGGTCGTGGACCTGCGCTCGATGTCCCCGATCGACTTCGACGGACTTCAGGCGTCGGTGGAGAAGACCCGCCGGCTCGTCGTCGTCCACGAGGCCCCGGTGTTCCTGGGTGTGGGTTCGGAGATCGCCGCTCGCATCACGGAGCGGTGCTTCTACCACCTGGAGGCCCCGGTCCTGCGGGTGGGCGGCTTCCACGCCCCGTACCCGCCGGCCCGTCTGGAGGACGAGTACCTGCCGGGCCTGGACAGGGTGCTCGACGCCGTCGACCGCTCGCTGGCGTACTGAGGAGAGCCCTGTGACGATCCGCGAATTCAAGATGCCCGATGTGGGCGAGGGCCTCACCGAGGCCGAGATCCTCAAGTGGTACGTCCAGCCGGGTGACACCGTCACCGACGGGCAGGTCGTGTGCGAGGTCGAGACGGCGAAGGCGGCCGTCGAGCTGCCGATCCCCTTCGACGGCACCGTCCACGCGCTCCTCTTCGAGGAGGGCACCACGGTCGACGTCGGCCAGGTGATCATCTCCGTCCGGACCGGCCCCGCCGGCGAGGCGGAGGCCCCGGTCCAGGAGGCGGCTCCGGTCCAGGAGGCGGCCCCGGCCGTCGCGGCTCCGGCCGTCGCGGCCGCCGCCGAGGAGGCCGCCCCCGAGGGGCGCCAGCCCGTCCTGGTCGGCTACGGCGTCTCCACCGCTTCCACGAAGCGCCGCCCGCGCAAGGCCGCTCCGGCGGCCACCGCCGCGCAGAACGGCACGGCCGCCCCGGTGGCGCCCGCGCTGCCCGCCGTCCCCGCGCAGCCGAACGGGACCGAGCGCCCCCTGGCGAAGCCGCCGGTCCGCAAGCTCGCCAAGGACCTCGGCATCGACCTGGCCGCCGTGGTCCCGACCGGCGACGGCGGGGTGGTGACCCGCGAGGACGTGCACGCGGCGGCAGCCGCCGCGATCACCCCGCAGGCCGCGGCGCCCGCTCCGGCGACCGTGGCGGCCGCGGCCGCGGCCGTGCCCGCTTCCGTCCAGGCCCCGGCGGCCGAGACGGCGGCGCGGGAGACCCGTATCCCGGTCAAGGGGGTCCGCAAGGTCACCGCGCAGGCCATGGTCGGCTCGGCCTTCACCGCGCCGCACGTCACCGAGTTCATCACCTTCGACGTGACGCGCACGATGAAGCTGGTCCAGGAGCTCAAGGACGACCCGGACCTCGCCGGTCTGCGGATCAACCCGCTGCTCCTGATCGCCAAGGCCGTCCTCGTGGCCATCCGCCGCAACCCGGACGTCAACGCGTCCTGGGACGAGGCGGCCCAGGAGATCGTGCTCAAGCACTACGTCAACCTGGGCATCGCGGCGGCCACCCCGCGCGGGCTGATCGTCCCGAACATCAAGGACGCCCACGCCAAGACGCTCGGCGAGCTGTCGACGGCCCTGTCGGACCTGGTCGCCACGGCCCGCGAGGGCAAGACCTCCCCGGCCGACATGCAGCAGGGCACCATCACCATCACCAACGTCGGCGTCTTCGGCGTCGACACCGGTACGCCCATCCTGAACCCCGGCGAGTCCGCGATCCTCGCGGTCGGCGCGATCAAGCTCCAGCCGTGGGTCCACAAGGGCAAGGTCAAGCCGCGCCAGGTCACCACCCTGGCGCTGTCCTTCGACCACCGCCTGATCGACGGCGAGCTCGGCTCCCGCTTCCTCGCCGACATCGCGGCGGTCCTGGAGCACCCCCGCCGACTGATCACCTGGGCGTGACGGGCAACCACGCACCATCCGACGGCCGGTCCCCGCAATCCGGGGACCGGCCGCCGGCCGTCGTGGAGCTGGAGTGGGTGCAGGACGGCGAGGCGCTGGTCGGCGTTGAGCCCCGGCAGGTCACGCGGTCCGTCCCGTGCCGGAGCGGCCGTCGCGGGACGAACGCGGTAGCCTCCCGCCCGGAGAAGCGGACGAGGGGGGCCGGGGGTTGTCCATCGCCGAGTTGCAGGTGTACTCCGTCGAGGAGGCGGACGTCACCGGCGGGGTGTGCGTGGTCCGCTGCGTCGGCGGGGTCGCGCGGGCCGGACAGGTGTACGCCGTCGGGGAGCTGCGGCTCGGGCTGCGCCGGATCGAGCGGTACGGGCGCCCCGTCGGCTTCGTCGACGCGGGTCACGTGGCGAAGGTCCACCTCAGCGGCGCCGTGGTCGCGCTGCTCAGCCGGGGGCAGGTGCTGACCTCGGTACCGGCCGACGGGCATTCTCTGGAGGAACTGGAGGCCTGGCTGGCCACCGGGCCCCCGCTGCTCGACGAGCCGCACCCCGCACCGCTGCGGAGCCTGGCGGTGGGCCGGATGCAGGACGAGTGCCTGCCCGAGGGGGTACGGCTGCGGTGGGGGCGGGTGGCGCTGGCGGCCATCGGCCGGGCGGGCCGGCCCGAGGCGGAGTGCGGGGCCGAAGGGGCCGCCGTACGGGGCTACTTGATCCAGCACTTCGGTCCCGAGGACGCGAGCCCGGACCGGGACCCGGCCGCGCTCTGCCGCGACGTACTGGCCCAGATCGGGATCTCCCCCGAGGAGGCGCTGGCGCAGGCCCGCACCTGGCGGGAGCTGCCGCGTCCGGCGATCCTTCGGCTGCGCCGCATCAAGAACCTGATCCCGTGGATGGCGCCGGCCCGCCCCCACCTCCGGGACGCCGACCCCTTGGCGGAGGCGGTCGACGCCTGGTCGAGGGTCCGTCCCGAGCTGCCCTAGCCGGCCTGGGCGGCGTTGCCGAGCACCTTGGCCGGGGTGACGCGCACGACGACGCGCACCCGCTCCGCCGGGGCGTCGGCGTACTCCTGGCCCGCGCCGGGGCCCATGTACTCCTCCGCTATGCGCACGGCGACGGCCCGGCCGGTGTCCTCGGTGATGGTGGCGGTGCCGCGGATCTCGGCGTAGAGGAAGGGGTTGGCCAGGTCGAAGACGGTCAGGCCGACGCGGTCGTCACGGGCCATGTTGCGCTCCTTGCGGCGGCCCCGCTCGGTGGAGATCAGGATGTCCTCGCCGTCGCGGGTCACCCACACCACCGAACTCTGCGGGCTCCCGTCGGGGTTGAGGGTCGCCAACACCGCGGGGTTCGGGGAGTCGAGCAGCTTTCGTACCGTGTCGTTCAAGGCAACAGTCATGTGCACGAGACTAGTTGCCGCGGGGCGCGGACGCCCGGGGCATCGCGGCCGGGGACCGGGACGTCGCGAAGGCGGCTACGGATCCGTCAGGCCCAGGGGATGTTGCGCCAGGGGCTGGCCGGGTCGGTGGTCAGGGCGAGGTGGGTGGCGAGGGAGGTTTCGTACCACTCCCCGAACTCCTCCTCGTCGAAGTGCAGGCAGCGCGCGAGCAGGTACCCGGCGGAGAACTCCTCCCACGAGCGGTACACCCCGCGGGCGGCCTCGCCGGCCCGGAGCACGGCCCGTTCGGCGTCTTCGAGGGTGCCGTAGCGGGTGCCGAGGCCCCAGCGGGCCATCTGGGAGGCCCGGCCGTGGTCCCAGCCCTGGACGGAGCGGACCCAGGCGCCCTCGGCGAGGAGTCCGTCGGCCCGGAAGCGCTGCTCGTAGCGGGCGATGCGGCCGATCAGCCGCTGGACGCCGGCGATCTCGCCCTCGACCTCCGCGGAGGGGCGCGGCTGGGCGACGGTGACCCCGTCGGGGGTGAGCTGCGGCTGCGCGGAGCGCTGGGCGCTCAGGCGCAGGCTGGCCTCGGCGGCGTGCCGCCAGTGCTCGATGTCGACGGGCCCGGCGAAGTCGGAGGCGAGGACGCGGCGCACGCGCAGGGCGAACTCCCAGACGGGGCTGACGATCTCGGCGTTCAGCATGCGGTCGAGCACGTCGAGCCAGTCTTCGGGGGTGGTGATGTCCCACATCTTGCGCAGGCGGTCGCGCTCGCGGGTGTAGCCGCTGCCGTGGTAGGCGAGGGCGTTCCAGAACTCGCCGTTGCTGACGGCGAGATGGGCGCCGACGGCGAGTCCGTGCGCGACCGGTCCGTGCAGCGGGCCGCCGGTGTGCAGGGCGTGTACGGCGCCGGCGGCCAGGCCCCAGGAGTCCGCGGCGTCCCAGTGGGCGCGCCAGCGGTCGCGGTCGGCGGGGGTGGTGGTGAGGTAGGCCTCGGCGGGGGAGCCGGGGTTCACGGCGAGGTACGGGGGGTCGCGGTGGTCCCAGGCGTTGGCGAACCAGGCGAGGCTCTGGCGCAGGTAGACCGTGTGGGGGTCGGGGACCGGGAGCATCCCGCGGGTGTAGACGGCGAGGCTCCGGCCGTCGGGCATGGGGTGGAAACGGGCCTGCGTCGGCTCGGCGTCGACGTGGGCGCGGGGTTGGGGCAAGAACAGCTCGGCGCGCGCGAGGGCGTCGAGGTACGCGGCCCAGTCGCCGCGCGCCTTGGTCTCGTGCAGCTCCCGCTCGATGCCACTCGGCGCTATCCAGCCATGCATGGCAGCAGACTAACGGGACGCCTCGCGGGCCGGCGCGGCCCTGGGGCCTCAGCCGTCCAGCACCGATGCCATGCGGTCGAGGTCGGCCAGGAGTTCGGGGAGGCGGGACTCCGGGACGGCGTCGGTCATGCGCCGGTCGATCGCGTAGACGGCCGAGCGTGCCGCCGCGAGGCGGCGGTGGCCCTCCTCGGTCAGGTGGGCCGGCAGGGCGCGGCCGCGGTCCGTGGTGGCCGGGCGGGTGATCAGGCCGCCGTCCTGGAGTCCGCGCAGGACGACGTTCATGGACTGCCGCGTGACGAAGGCGCCGCGGGCCAGTTCGGCGTTGGAGAGGCCGGGGCGCTGGTCGAGGAGTTCGAGGCAGGCGTACTGCGGCACCGTCAGGTCGTACGCGCGCAGCGCCCTGTCCATCGCGCCGCGCAGTGCCGCCGCGGCGCGCTTGAGGCGGTAGCCCAGGCGCTGGGTCACGTCGTCGGCAGGGGTTCCCTCATCCATGTCAGGAGTTTGACATGCCGACGCGAGGTCGTCTACCTTCCGGGATGTCAAAGTCCTGACATCAAGGCGCCCACCAGGGAGAACTCATGACCGTCACCGTCACCGGCCCGGACTTCATCGCTCTGCAGGTGCGCGACGTCGAAGCGGCCGCCACCTTCTACGAGGAGCACCTCGGCCTGCGCCGCACGCCCGCCTCGCCGCCCGGGGCCGTGGTGTTCGCGACCGAGCCCGTGCCGTTCGCCGTCCGCGAGCCGCTGCCGGGCGTGGACCTCGATGCCACCCCGCGGCCCGGCCTCGGGGTCGCCCTGTGGTTCAAGACCAGCGACGCGCAGGCCCTGCACGACAGGCTGCACGCCGCCGGGGTCCCGATCGTGACGGCGCCGCAGGAGGGTCCGTTCGGCAAGATGTTCACCTTCATCGGCCCCGACGGCTACGCCATCACCACGCACGAGGGCTGACGCACGAGGGCTGACGCACGAGGGCTGACACGCGAGGGCTGACACGCGAAGGCTGACCGCCGAATGGCCTGTCTGCCCCGCGCGGGCGACGGGCCCGCTTCTGTAGGGTGTCGGCCCCCGGAAGCGTACGGAGGCGGACATGCGGGACGGTGCGGTCGCGGTGGTCGGCGGGAGCATCGCCGGATGCGCATTCGCCACGGCGGCGGCGCGCGCCGGCGCCGGGGAGGTGGTGGTGCTGGAGCGGACCCGGGGGCGGCTCGCGGACCGGGGCGTCGGGCTCTGCGTCCACGACGACCGGGCGGCCGAGCTGCGCGCGAGCGGGGCCCTGCCCGAGGGGATCGCCGCGCACCGGCTGGAGCGGCGCCGGTGGGTGGTCCGGGATCGTGACGCGGCAGGCGGGCGGGTGATCTGGGAGCAGCCGTTCCCCTTCCACTCGTACCACTGGGGCCTGCTCTGGCGCGGGCTGCGCGAGGCGGTCCCGGACGCGGTGGTCTACCGGCAGGGCGAGACGGTGGCGGGCGTGGCGGAAGCGGAAGCCGGTGGCGGGGCCGAGGTGCGGCTCGCGGGCGGCGCCGTCGAGCGGTACGACCTGGTCGTCGGCGCCGACGGCTACCGCTCCGTGGTGCGCGCGGCGGTCTGCCCCGAGTCCCGGCCGCACTACGCCGGGTACGTGTGCTGGCGCGGCAACCTCGACGCGGCGCGGCTCGCGGAGCTCGGCGCCGCCGCCGACCCGGCGCCCGACGCGGTGACCACCGTCTGCTTCCCCGGCGGCACCTGCGTCATCTACCGCATGCCCGGACCGGACGGACCCCGGGTGAACTGGGTGCTCTACGCTCCGCCCCCGCAGGACGGGCAGCTGCGCTTCGACGACCCCACGAGCTTCCCGCCGGGCGGTCTGACCCCGGAACTCTCCGCGCACCTCGGTGCGTTGCTGGAGCGGGAGTTCCCGTCGTACTGGGGTCGGGCGCTCGCGCTGACCGACCCGGCGGACACCTTCGTCCAGCCCATCTACGACCTGGAGACCGCGCGCACCACCGCCGGCCGCCTCCTGCTCGCGGGGGACGCGGCCAGCGTCGTACGCCCGCACAACACGAGCGGCGCCGCCAAGGCCCTCCAGGACGCCACCGCCTTCGCCGAGGGCTGGCGCCGGTCCGGCTCCTTCGAGGAACTGCTGCGCGGCTACCAGGCCGCCCGCGGCCCCGCCGGGCGGGAACTGGTCGCGCTGGCACGCCGGCTCGGGCACGCCCAGGTCGAGCGGACCCCGGCCTGGGCGGACATGAGCCACGGCGAGGTGGCGGCGTGGTGGCAGGGGCAGTTGGCCGGGGCCCCGGGCATCGGCGGCCGGGCGATGACCCCGTAGCGAGGCGCTTGCGCCTGCCGCCCGCCGCCTGCCCGCCGGCCCGTGCGACCGCCGTGCCACCGCGCGACCGCCCCGACCCCCTTGACCGCCCCCGGTGGCGGGGAGACGCTCCCGGGTCCCGCAACCGGGCGGGTACAGCTGGGGGGCCGGTATGCCGGAGGAGTCTGTCCAGACGGTGGGGGAGTTGCGGGCGCGGCTCGCGGAGCAGGGGGCGCGGTGGTCCGTGAGCGAACACCTGGCCGACGAGGAGCCCGTACCGCGGCCCTCGCTCGGCCTGGAGCCGGGGGCGAACCTGACGCCCGCCGAGGACGTGGGGGTCATCGATCTGCGGGGGACCATCGGGCACGCGAGCGGAAATCCGCACCTCACCCGGCGCAGGGCGGCGCACGGCCTGCTGGGAGCGGCAGAGGAAGCGGGAGCGGCAGGGGAAGCGGGAGCGGCAAGGGCGCCGCACACGGCAGGACCGGTCGTGGGGGCGCGGCCGACCGCCGTGGACTGGCGGGGCCGCTGGGGCTGGCCGTGGATCACCAAGGTGAAGGACCAGAACCCCTGCGGCTCCTGCTGGGCCTTCGGGGCGGCCGGGCTCGTGGAGTCCATGGCCCGGATCGAGCACGACGTGTGGGCCGAGCGCTCCGAGGGGGACGTCCACGACGGGCTGCGCTTCACCTGCGGGCAGGGCAGCAACCCCGAGACCGCACTCGACTGGATCAAGACCAACGGGGGTCTCGCGGACCCGGACTGCTGGCCGTACTCGACCCCGCCCGACGGGCTGCCCGCCGAGCGGCGCGACGCCTGGCGCGCCGAGTACACGCCGAGCTGGGACCGCTCCGGGCGCACCGTCAGGATCTCCGACTACGTGCGCCTGGGCGACGTGGAGCAGCAGAAGGTCTGGCTGGACACGGTCGGCCCGCTGACCGCCTGCTTCGACGTGTACGAGGACTTCTTCGGCCTCGGCTCCGGCGTCTACCACCGCACCACCGACCGCCTCGCGGGCGGCCACTGCGTGCTGATCGTCGGTTACGACGACGCGGCGGGCTGCTGGCTGTTCAAGAACTCCTGGGGCACCGGCTACCACGTGGGCGGCTACGGGCGGATCGCGTACGGCGAGGTGCGGATCGACCACTGGGCCAAGTGCGGACTGCGCGGCACCAACATCGACCCCTGGAGCAAGCGCCGTCTGCACGGGGGCAACGTCTACGAGAGCGGCAACGGCCGCGCCCACCGCAACTTCGAGCTGCTCGCCACCACCGGCGGGGCCCGCCTGCAGCACTGGTGGCGCGAGGGCGACGCCCCCTTCGCGTGGGCCCGCGCCGGGGCCTTCGCCAACGACGCCTCCGGCCAGCCGGCCTTCACCGGGACCACGTACAACCGGAACATGGAGTCCCTGCACGTCACCACGGGCGGGCGGATGCGCCACTGGTACTACGAGCAGTCCGGCGGCACCTGGCGCGACGGCGGGGCCTTCGGGCCGGGTGACGCGGCGGTCGGCTCGACCCCGGCCTTCATCCAGAGCGACTACGGCAAGCCGGGCAACTTCGAGGTGGTCGTCCGGACGGCGGACGGCCGCCTCAACCACTGGTGGCGGATCAACGGCGCCCCCTGGACCTGGAACGACGGCGGCCGCTTCGCCTCCGGCATCGCCCACTACGGCCCGGCCCTCGTCCAGACGCGCTCCCGCCACCTCGACCTGGTCGCCACCCGTACGGACGGCCGGATGCAGCTGTGGTGGCGCGACGACCCGAACGGCTTCGCCTGGCGCCCCGGGGAGGTCTTCGGCAGCGCGATCACCTCCGCGCCCTGCCTGATCGAGGGGCAGTACGGGGCCGCGGACGAGGACACCGCCGGGAACTACGAGCTGTGCGTGGCCGTCGGGGACGGGCGGGTCGAGCACTGGTGGCGGGGGAACGCCGCCGGAGCCGCCTGGAGCCGCGGCGCGGTCTTCGGCCACGACGCGCTCGCGGTCACCGGGATGCTTCAGGGCAGCTTCGGGTTCAACCTGGAAGTCGTCGTCCTGCGCACCGACCGCCTGCTCCAGCACTACTGGCGCGATGGCGCGGGATGGCACGAGGGGCCGGTGATCGGCCCCGCCTGAGCCGAGGGGAGCACGGTGGAGGTGCGAAGGGTCGTACTCGCGCCCGGTGAGTCGTACGAGCTGCGGCTCACGGGGCGCGGTGCGCGCGGATACGTGTGGACCTGGCGGGTGACCGGGGACGAGGACGCCGTCTCGGTGGCGCAGGGCCCGGAGGGGGAGCCGGACGACGCGCTGCCGGGGGCTGCGGTGGAGCGGGTGTACGTGGTGCGGGCCCGGGGCGTGGGCGGGCGGGCCCGGGTCCGGTTCGCGCAGGTGCGGCCGCCGTATCCGGACGAGGCGCCGTACGACGAGTTCGTGCTCGACGTGCAGGTGGACTCCGAGTAGAGCCGGGGTCCACATGCCGGACGAGGGGACGACTCGCACCTGTGTTGTATCTATCCTGTGCCCATGCCATCAGCCACCGTGACCGCGGCCGCGGCCGCCCCGATGACCGCCGCCGACCGCGTCTACCAGCACGTCAAGAACGGGGTGCTCGACCGCCGCTACGAGGGCGGCACCCTGCTGACGGAGGGCGAGCTGGCCGAGGCCGTCGGGGTCTCCCGTACGCCGGTGCGCGAGGCGCTGCTGCGGCTGGAGACCGAGGGGCTGCTGAAGCTGTATCCGAAGAAGGGCGCGCTGGTGCTGCCGGTCTCCGCGCAGGAGATCGCCGACGTGATCGAGACGCGGCTGCTGGTGGAGGAGTTCACGGTACGCAGGGCCGTGCCGGCGCCGCCCGGTCTGCTGGACCGGCTCGCGGAACTGCTCGACGAGCAGCGGCGGCACGCGGCCGCGGGCGACCTCGCCGCGATGATGGCCGCCGACCGGGGCTTCCACGCCGAGATCGTGCGCAGTGCCGGGAACCAGATCCTGAGCCGGCTCTACGACCAACTGCGCGACCGCCAGCTGCGGATGGGCGTGGCCCTGCTGCACGCGCACCCCGAACGGGTGGAGCGCACGCTGGCCGAGCACGCGGAGATCCTGGCCGCGCTGCGGGCGGGCGACGGGGAGAGCGCCGCGGCGGCGGTACGGGGGCACGTGGGCAGGGTCGGGGCGCTGGTGCGCGGGGTGTCCCGGTGACCGGGCTGCCGAAGGACCCTCCGGGCGGCCGCCGGGCGGTGGCGATCTGGTCGATCGGCGTCGCTGTCTACTTCGTCGCGGTGATCTTCCGGACCAGCCTGGGGGTCGCCGGCCTGGACGCGGCCGACCGCTTCCACGTCGGTTCCTCGGCGCTGGCCTCCTTCTCGCTGCTGCAGCTCCTGGTGTACGCGGGGATGCAGATACCGGTGGGGCTGATGGTGGACCGGCTCGGCACGAAGAAGGTGCTGACGCTGGGGGCCGTCCTCTTCACCGCGGGCCAGCTCGGCTTCGCGCTGTCGCCCTCGTACGGGATGGCGCTGGCCGCCCGCGCGCTGCTGGGCTGCGGCGACGCGATGACCTTCATCTCGGTGCTGCGGCTCGGGACGCGGTGGTTCCCGGCCCGGCGCGGACCGCTGATGGCGCAGCTCGCGGGGCTGGTCGGGATGGCCGGGAACCTGGTCTCCACGCTGGTGCTGGCACCCGTGCTGCACGGGGTCGGCTGGGTGCCGGCCTTCGCGGGCAGCGCGGTCGCGGGGCTGGTGGTGCTCGTGCCGCTGGTGCTGTTCCTGCGGGACCATCCGGAGGGGCACGCGGCGCCGCCGGTCGCGCGGGGGGCGGGGGGCGGGTTCGTACGCCGCCAGATCGCCGACTCGTGGAAGGAGCCGGGCACGCGGCTCGGGCTGTGGGTGCACTTCACCACGCAGTTCCCGGCGATGGTGTTCCTGCTGCTGTGGGGCCTGCCGTTCCTGGTGGAGGCCCAGGGGCTGTCGCGGACCACCGCGGGCGGGCTGCTGACACTGGTGGTCGCCTCGAACATGGCGCTGGGCCTGGTCTACGGCCAGATCATCGGCCGCCGCCAGTCCGCGCGGATACCGCTGGCGCTCGGCACGGTCGGGCTGACGGCGCTGCTGTGGGCCTCGGTGGTGCTGTACCCGGGCGACCGGGCGCCGATGGGGCTGCTGGTGACGCTGTGCCTGGTGCTGGGGATGTGCGGGCCGGGGTCGATGATCGGCTTCGACTTCGCGCGGCCCGCGAATCCGGCGGAGCGTCAGGGGACGGCCTCCGGAATCACCAACATGGGCGGTTTCATCGCCTCGATGACGACGCTCCTGGTGGTGGGCGTGCTGCTGGACGCCACGGACGACGACTATCGCATCGCGTTCTCGTCGGTCTTCGTCCTGGAGCTCCTGGGCGTGACCCAGATCCTCCGCCTGAGGGGCCGGGCCCTGTCCCGCGAACGGGAACGCCTGCTCACCGCGGCGCCCCTGTCGGGAGCCGCGGCGGCGGCCCTGCCCACCGCGGTGCGCGCTGCTCAGCGGCAGGCCAGGAGGTAGTCGCAGGTCCCGGTGCCGTTTCCCCCGGGAAGGGTCCCCTGGCTGTTCAGGACCCAGAGCCCATTCAAACCTGGGATCGAGACCATGGTCTGCAGCTTCATGTTGTCCGGACTCCGGGCCACGTTTTGGTCCAGAAGCCAGAAGAGATTCTGGTCGAGCGCCTTGAGCCACAGCACCCGATAATTCCGGGTAACAAGGTCACCGTTCTTCGGATCGCGACCCCTGATGGGAAAGATCGCGCTAGGGTCCGTCCATTTCGCCGGATCGGTGACGGGGGTTTTGATCTTTCCGAGATCTTCCTTCACCTCAGGGTGGAACGCGGCCATATGAATGTGCAGCTGGTCCTGTTTCCGCGACTCCGCCGAGTTGACCCCGAGTCCTACGAGTTCGGGGTGGGCGGTGTAATACGCCGGGACCTTTTCCGCCGCATAGAGCCAGTAATTATAGGAGCCGAGGACCTTCCCGCACTCGATTCCCTTGACGCGGTCGGTCGGAATCGTCAGAAAACCTTTGGTTCCGTTCGCGACTGCGATCCTGCGCTTCGTGTCGATCTCCTGGCAGGTATACGGGAAATCCTTGACCTTGATCCAGAGAAAGTCTCTGTCGCCGTCGCTCGGATCGCCGCAGTTGGGGTCGGTGGAAGAAGTCGCGACGCTGTCACGGTTGTCATCAGTCATGTTCCACCTCCATGGGAGGCCGCCCGGTTCGGACACGCGGACGCCGGGCCGTGGCGGGAGCGGGGAAGCCATCAGGGGCGGGCGCCGGTTTTCCACCGGAGGCCATCGGGCTTGCGAAGAATTCTCCGGAGCAACAGCAACGGAATCTGCCGGGCATGACGTGCCGGGGTGATGAATTCCTCGATTAACTCAGTTTCTATCTCCTCGGGCAGAGCCGCAACTGGAGCAGCTGCCAAGAATTCTGCCTCCCGTCATCGCCGGTGATGCCGAATCCTCGCGCTGACCGCCGCGATTTGGCACAGCGACCACACCGGACGGCCCGTCCTGCGCTCATTGACCGCTCATGGCCATTGGCCCTTGGAGTCGATCATCCAGGGTCTGCGAGACGCGGTTGAAAGGGTGCCCGTGGAAACAGCCGATCGTGTGTGGCCCGACACGTACTTCGGTGAAGTCGCTGTAGCGTTTACGCCGCCCAACGTCCACCCACGCGAGCGGGCCCCGTCCGACCACGTGCCGGACGGGCCCTTTCATCCCAGGTCCCGGCGGAGTCGGGCCCGGCGCGCTACGGGGTGACGGCGAAGTGGGTCAGGATGGCCGCGGCCAGGGCTTCGTCGCCCTCGATCTTGACGCGGTCGGCCACCGCGTGCGGACGGACGCGGCCCGCCGCCAGGCGGACGTACGTCTCCCAGTCCAGTGTCAGCGTCACGGCCGGCCCGAGCGACGGCGTCTTGTCCACCGTGCCCCGCCCCTGCGCGTCCACCCGTACCGTCCGCATGAACTCCAACGGACCGTGCACGTCGAGGACCACCGCCGAGTTCGCCGGCGCCCCCGCCAGCTTCGCCACCACCTTCGGCAGCCCGGCCAGCAGGAGGTCCCGCGTCACGTACGCGCCCGGCGAGTCCCAGTTCCCCGGCACTCCCAGCGCCGCCCGCAGGTCCTGTTCGTGGATCCACACGTCGAACGCCCGCAGCCGCAGCGCCATCTCCAGCGTGACCTGCTCGCCCAGCGGTCCCCGCACCATCGTGGCCGGATCCCGCTTCTCGTTGCGCAGTTGCCGCGCCCGCCGGATGACTGTGTACTCCAGCTCCGAGGTCATCTCCGGGGCGGTGTGGTGCCGGCGCACGTCGACCTGCACCTCCATGTACCGGGTGAACTCGTCCACCACGTGCCGCAGATCCCGCGCCACGGTGTGGATCGGCCGCGGGTCCCCGAGCTGCTCGCATTCGATGCCGATGATGTGTGACACCACATCACGCACTGACCAGCCGGGGCACGGGGTCGCCCGGTTCCACTCGCCCTCCGTCAGGGGGAGGACCAGCGCGGATATCGCCTCGATGGAGTGCGTCCACGCGTCGGCATAGGGCTGAAGGCTGGGATGCGGATGGACGGTCAACGGGACCCCTCGCGTGCTGTTCATTGGCGCGTTCTGGAAGCTTGTGGACTGGCTTCAAAACTACGCTGCCGGTGAGCACCCCGGCAGTGCTTTCGTGTGACGATCGTAGGCCCGAGTCGACGGCTTGAAAGCCAGGACGGTGGTAGTGTGCGCGCCTCTCTGCTCCAAATCGCGGTGAATGAGGGGGAGTCGGTGGGTTCCCGCCGCTCCCGCGTCGCCGACCTCGTACGGGAGCAGCACCGCTGCGACCTCGTCGTGCTGCCCGAGCTGTGGACCGTCGGGGCCTTCGCCTACGAGCAGTTCGAGACGGAAGCCGAACCGCTGGACGGCCCGACCTTCGAGGCCATGTCCAGGGCTGCGCGCGACGCAGGGGTCTGGCTGCACGCCGGCTCGGTCGTGGAGCGCGCGGGTGACGGCTCGCTCTACAACACCGCGCTCGTCCTCTCTCCCACGGGCGAACTCGCGGCCACGTACCGAAAGATCCACCGCTTCGGCTTCGACCAGGGCGAGGCGGTGCTCATGTCGCCAGGCGACTCCCTCACCACCGTGGTCCTGCCGGAGCAGACGCTCGGCCTCGCCACCTGCTACGACCTGCGCTTCCCGGAGCTGTTCCGCGGCCTGGTCGACGCGGGGGCCACCACGATGGTCGTGTCCGCGGGCTGGCCGGCCCGCCGCCGGGCCCACTGGACCCTGCTGAACCGGGCCCGTGCGGTCGAGGACCAGTCCTACGTCCTCGCCTGTGCGACGGCCGGCGCCCATGCGGGCGTCGAACAGTCCGGGCACAGCCTGGTGGTGGACCCGTGGGGCGAGGTGCTGGCGGAGGCGGGCCCGGGGGAGGAGGTGCTCACGGTGGAGCTGGACCCGGCGAAGGTCGCCGGGACGCGCGAGCAGTTCCCGGCCCTGAAGGACCGCCGCCTCGGGCAGGGACACGCCTAGTGCTGTGACCGGGAACGTTCACCGGGTTCCTCCTGGTGCTGACCAACGGCGCGAACGCGCCCGAATCCGCAGCGAAAAACGACTCCGTTGGGGCGGCAGACCTGCCCTCGTCGTCTGATCACATATTTGCGAACAATCCAGTGGCGGAAGCGGTCACAGGTCCGCACCCGAAACCCAGACCACGGGATGCGCCGGATCGGTGTTGTCCACCGCCAAGGACCGTGGACTGGTCCGCTTGGCATCACTGGGACTGTCCTGGCTGTAGAGCATGGTGGGGTTGACCGGCGGGGTCAGGCCGCACGGGCCCTCTGCAGGCTGGACAGCTGCTCCGGGACTGTAGGCGGTCCAGCTACCCTCGAGCACCTTCGTGGCCGCGCTTGGTGGTTCGAAATGGCTGGCCGTAAGGAACGTGGCGAGATCTGCCGGCGTAGTAGTGAATCGCAGCGTCAAGTTGCTCTCTCCCTGCAAACCACCCACGTCGGCAGTGAAGACGAGGCTCGTGGCGACGGGGGGCACAGCCAGACCGAAGTGCCTGGTGGCCTCGGCGAGGGAGATGTTGTTGCCCCGGGTCTGCGGGCAGACTCGGGGATCGGTCGCTGCGACATGGTTGTCCGGCGGTCCGAACGCTGAGTCGAGCATCGACGTCGCACCCCAGCCGAGCAAGCCCAGCAGGCCGGCTGCACTCACCGAGATCGTCAGGCATCCCGGTCTCTTCATGACCTCAGCTCCCCCGTGAGCAAATCAGAGCGTGATCATAGTGGGCATCCCGACACTGGCCGATGTCCGGTACCTCGTGCTCCCGTTTCGTCAGTTCCTGAAGGAGTTGGTCCTGGCCCGGCCCCTAACCGACAAACCGGCAAAGGTTCGCGGTCACAGCACTAGACGTCTGCCTCGACGTCTTCCTCGCGCTTCTTTTCGGCCATTCTGATCACGCACACGGCCACGGCGATCAGCAGCGCCGCGTCCGCGTCCTCCCGGATCACGTCCACGGCGTACGTCTCGCGGATCCGGTACCACTGGCGGGAGATCAGGGCGAGCAGCTCCCCGTCGTACTCGACCTTGAACTCCCGGTCCAGGATCCGGCCGTCGGGGTCCTTCAGCTCCAGGGTGTCCCGGACGCGCAGCGCCTTCCCGTCCACGAGGAAGGCGTGCCGCCCGTCCTCGTCCTCGATCAGGTGGTCGTCCCCGACGGCCAGCACTTTGTCCCGAACCAGGTATTTCATGCCGTGATCGCTGCCCGCGATAGGTTGCCGTCATGCCTCTGCTCTATGTGACCGACCTGGCGTACCCGGCGCGCGGCCGCCGCTACTGCGACGAGGACATATTCCTCACCTCGCGACTGCGGGCGCACTTCGACCTGGCGCTGTGCCATCCGCTGGACGCGCGGGCCCTGATGCCCGGCTTCGACGCGGTCGTGATCCGCAACAGCGGGCCGGTCCTGCACTACCAGGAGGCGTACGACGCCTTTCGCGCGGCCGCGCTGGCCGCCGGGACCCGCGTGTACAACCCGCTCACGGGCCGTGGCGACATGGCGGGCAAGCAGTACCTCCTCGACCTGACGCAGGCCGGCTACCCGGTGATCCCGACGATCGACGACCCGGCGCGGCTGGCGCTGCTGCCGGACGTCCCCGAGTACGCGGTGAAGCCCAAGCAGGGCGCGGACTCCATCGGCCTGACCTTCACCGCGAACCCGTCCGCGGTGCCGGGCGAGATGCTCATCCAGCCGCGCATCGACTTCGCGTACGAGGTGTCCTTCTACTTCGTGGACCACGCCTTCCAGTACGCCCTGTACGCCCCGGACCCGGCGCGGCGCTGGGAGCTGGCCCCGTACGAACCCTCGGCGGCGGACCTGGCCTTCGCCCGTGCCTTCGTCGACTGGAACACCCTCGACCACGGCATCCAGCGCGTGGACGCCTGCCGGGCGCCGTCGGGGGAACTGCTCCTGGTCGAGCTGGAGGACCTGAACCCGTACCTCTCGCTGGACCTCGTCCCGGCGGAGGTGCAGGACCGTTTCATCGAGTCCCTCACACAATCCCTCCACTCCTTCCTGAACTCCTGACCCCCTGATGTCAGAGGGGGATGCCAGGCTCTGGGCATGGACAAGCAGACGTTCTGGAAGCTGATCGAGACGGCCCGCGCGGAGGCGGCGCCGGACCAGGTGGCGGCGCGGGCGGCGCAGTTGCTCGCGGGGCGGCCGGCCGCCGAGATAGCCGCGGCGCAGCAGGTGCTGTGGGATCTGCTGGCGGAGTCCTACCGCGCCCCGCTCTGGGCCGCGGCCTACGTGATCAACGGCGGCTGCTCGGACGACGGCTTCGACTACTTCCGCGGCTGGCTCCTGACCCAGGGCGAGGCGGCCTTCGCCGCCGCCC
The DNA here is from genome assembly GCF_042736805.1 of Streptomyces sp. NPDC060031. NCBI lineage: Bacteria > Bacillati > Actinomycetota > Actinomycetes > Kitasatosporales > Streptomycetaceae > Streptomyces > Streptomyces sp. NPDC060031. Next base: position 5,040 of record NZ_JBHWVM010000038.1, on the reverse strand, counting down.
TCGGCGACCCGGACTCCCTGGCCGCCCACCCCGCGGTCCGCGAGGCCGCGGCGGAGGGCTTGGAGCTGTGGGACGAGGAGGCCCTCTCCATAGCCTGGCAGGCCTACGAATCCGCCACAGGCCGAGAACTCCCGTCGGACTCCTTCACGATCGGGTACCCGGACCTGGACCCGGCCTGGTCCTTCGACTTCGGCGACTCCGAGGAGACCTCGGCCCGCCTGCCCCGCCTGAGCGCCCTCTTCGACTAGAGCCCGCTGGTGTCGAGATCGAGGTTGAACGGGGCCGGCAGGTGGACCGGAGTCCCGAACGAGTGCGGCCCGTCGACCTTCGTGTAGCCGAGTCGTCCCGGCCCGGCGAACAGTGTGACGGTCTTCTCCACCCGGTCGACGAGCAGGTACAGCGGTGCGCCGTACTCGGCGTACCGCTTGCGCTTGACGACACGGTCGGTCTCGGCGTTGGAGTCCGATGTGACCTCGACGATCAGGAGCGTCTGATCAGGAAGAAGAGCCTCGTTCCTCGTCGCCAGATCCTTGGGCGCGACGGCGATGTCGGGGATGTACCAATTGGGGGTCCCCGGAAGGTCCAGATTGCCTGACCCGGTGACACAGCCCAATTCCTTGACACGCGGTTTGATCTGATCCCGGATCTCCTCCGCGGCGTTCTCGTGGGGCCAGCTCGGCGTCACGTGGCAGATGACTCCTTCGACGATCTCGGTGCGGTCCCCGCTGTGGTGCTGGATTGCGTACTTCAGCGCGCGCTCAGGGTCGATGCCCTCGCTGTAGTCGTGCGCGGTGGTCATACCGGACGCCTCCTTCGCTGCCTTGTCGCCAGCGTCCCACGAGGGCCCGTGCTCCGTCGTCACCCCTGCGGGTGCATATGCAGGGGGGTGGCACCCTTGTCGCATGACTTCTGCCGCGTCCGCACCCCGTCGCGCCCGTGTCCGTGCTCCCGAGCTGATCGGCAAGGGGGGCTGGCTCAATACCGGTGGCAAGCCGTACACCCTCGCTGACCTGCGGGGACGGATCTTGATCATCGACTTTTGGACCTTCTGCTGCGTCAACTGCCTGCACGTCCTCGACGAGCTGCGGGAGCTGGAGGAGAAGCACCGCGACACCGTCGTGATCATCGGGGTGCATTCGCCGAAGTTCGTGCACGAGGCCGAGCACGCGGCCGTCGTCGATGCCGTCGAGCGGTACGAGGTGCACCACCCGGTGCTCGACGATCCGGAGCTCGCGACCTGGAAGCAGTACGCCGTGCGGGCGTGGCCCACGCTCGTGGTGATCGACCCCGAGGGGTACATCGTCGCGCAGCACGCCGGCGAAGGTCATGCGCACGCCATCGCACGGCTCGTCGAGGAGCTGGAGGCCGAGCACGAGGCCAAGGGGACGCTGCGCCGCGGGGACGGGCCGTACGTGGCTCCCGAGCCGGTGGCGAGCGACCTGCGGTTCCCCGGGAAGGCGGTCGTGCTGCCGTCCGGGAACTTCCTGGTGTCCGACTCCACCCGCCACCAGCTCGTGGAGCTGGCCCCGGACGGGGAGAGCGTCGTACGCCGCGTCGGCAGCGGTGAGCGCGGCTTCGGCGCCGACGGCTTCAGCGAGCCGCAGGGCCTGGCGCTGCTGCCTGACGGCAGGGTCGTGGTCGCGGACACGGTCAACCACGCGCTGCGCGTCTTCGACCCCGCCACCGGGACCGTCCAGACCGTCGCCGGGACCGGCCGCCAGTGGTGGCAGGGCTCGCCGACGTCCGGGCCGGCCCTGGAGGTGGACCTGTCCTCGCCGTGGGACGTGGCCTGGTGGCAGGGCCGGGTCTGGATCGCCATGGCGGGCGTGCACCAGCTGTGGACGTACGACCCGCAGGCGCGCACCGTCGGGGTGGCCGCCGGGACGACCAACGAGGGCCTGCTCGACGGCCCCGCCGCCGAGGCCTGGTTCGCGCAGCCGTCCGGGCTCGCGGCCACCGAGGACCGGCTGTGGATCGCGGACTCCGAGACCAGCGCCCTGCGCTACGTCCACCGCACCGACGCCGGCTACGCCGTCACCTCCGCCGTCGGCACCGGCCTGTTCGACTTCGGCCACCGCGACGGGGACGCGGCGCAGGCGCTGCTCCAGCACCCGCTCGGGGTCACCGCCCTGCCGGACGGCTCGGTCGCGGTGTGTGACACGTACAACCACGCGCTGCGCCGCTACGACCCCGCCACCGGGCAGGTCTCCACCCTCGCGACCGATCTGCGCGAGCCCAGCGCCGCCGTGCTGGTCGGGGAGGACATCGTGGTCGTCGAGTCCGCCCGCCACCGGCTGACCCGGCTGCGGCTGCCGGAGGAGGCGGTACGGGTCGACGCGGTCGCCCACCGCACGCAGCGCGCCGCCACCGAGGTGGCCCCGGGCACGCTCCGTCTCGACGTGGTCTTCCAGGCCCCGAGCGGGCAGAAGCTCGACACCCGGTACGGGCCCTCGACGCGGCTGCTGGTCTCCTCGACCCCGCCCGAGCTGCTGGCGGCGGGGGAGGGCGCCGGGACCGACCTCTTCCGCGAGCTGGTGCTCGCCGACGGGGTGACCGAGGGCGTGCTGCACGTCTCGGCGATGGCCGCCTCGTGCGACGACGACCCCGAGAACGAGTACCCGGCCTGCCACGTCCACCAGCAGGACTGGGGTGTTCCGGTGACGGTGGCCGCGGGCGGCGCCAGCCGGCTCCCGCTCGTCCTCGCCGGCCTGGACGCCGAGTAGCCGAAGGAGCCGAACGCGCCGAACGCGCCGGGCCCGCCCCGAGAGGGCGGGGCCCGGCGGCGCGCGTCAGCCCTCCAGGAACGAGACCAGCGCGTTCGCCAGGAGGAACGGGTCGTCCGCGCCGCACAGTTCGCGGGCGCTGTGCATCGAGAGGATCGCGACGCCGATGTCCACGGTCTGGATGCCGTGCCGGGCGGCGGTGATCGGGCCGATCGTCGTGCCGCACGGCATGGAGTTGTTGGAGACGAAGGTCTGCCACGGCACGCCGGCCCGCTCGCAGGCGCTCGCGAACACCGCGCGCCCGCTGCCGTCGGTCGCGTACCGCTGGTTGACGTTGACCTTCAGGATCGGGCCGCCGTTGGCACGCGGGTGGTGCGAGGGGTCGTGGCGCTCCGCGTAGTTGGGGTGCACGGCGTGGCCGGTGTCCGAGGAGAGACAGATGGTGCCGGCGAAGGCACGCGCGCGGTCCTCGTACGAGCCGCCGCGCGAGAAGACTGAACGTTCCAGCACGTTGCCCAGCAGGGGGCCGTCCGCGCCGGTGTCCGACTGGGAGCCGTTCTCCTCGTGGTCGAAGGCGGCCAGCACCGGGATGTGGTCCAGCGCGTCGGAGGCGGAGACCGCCGCGAGCGCCGCGACGCCCGCGTGCACGGACAGCAGGTTGTCCATGCGCGGGCCGGCGAGCAGTTCGCGGTCACGGCCGAGGTAGGACGGCGGCTCGATCGAGTGGACCATCAGGTCCCAGCCCGCCACCGAGCCCTGCGCCAGGCCCTCTTCCTCCTCCAGGAACGCGATCAGGTCGCCTTCCTGGACCTCGCCCAGGCCCCAGATGGGCTGCATGTGCCGCTGCTTGTCCAGCTTGAGGCCGTCGGTGTTGACCGACCGGTCCAGGTGCACGGCCAGTTGGGGAACGCGCAGCAGGGCGCGGTCGACATTGACGAGCCGCTCGCTGCCGTCCCGCAGGGTCAGCCGCCCGGCCAGGCCCAGGTCCCGGTCCAGCCAGGTGTTGAGCAGGGTGCCGCCGTAGATCTCGACCGCGATCTGCCGCCAGCCCTGCGAGCCCGTGTCCGGCAGCGGCTTGACCCGCAGGTTGGGGGAGTCGGTGTGCGCGCCGACGATCCGGAAGGGTGTGTGCGCGGCCGCGCCCTGCGGCACGTACCAGGCGATCAGGGCGCCGCCGCGGAGCACGAATTTGCCCCCCGTGCCCGCATCCCATGCGTCCGTTTCCGACAGCTGCCTGAAACCTGCCTTCTCCAGCCGCTCCGCCGCGTTGGCCACGGCGTGGTACGGCGACGGACTGGCCGTCAGGAAGGTCATCAGGTCGTCGGTGTGGCCGCGGTCGAAGCGGGCGGCGGGAGAGCTCATGTGGTTCACCTTAACGACGGTCGTGTTCGTCATGGCCGGACAGTTGCGGATCGCCGAAAGGGCAGGGGTTCGGGCGGTGTGGCCCCTACTCCCGGTGCCTTCCTCAGCCCGGCGGTCGCTCGAATCGGCGCTGCAGCTGCCTGCGCTCGCCCCGACGGATGCGCGGGAGCATCTCCGGGGTCTGTGCGGAGCGCTGCGCCCGTCTCTTGCGTCCGGCGCAGAAGATACAGGCCTCGCCCGGGGGCGCGTCCGGGTCGATGGGCGCACCGGGGTGTTCGGAGCATCCCGAGGCGTTGCGCGGCCGGGACAGTTCGCGGGCGACGATGAAGGCGCGGTGCAGGTCGTCCGCTATCTGTACGAACTCTTCGGCCGGCGAGGAGAAGCCGAGGTGGAAGCGGCGGTCCTCGACCGTACGGACGCACGCGCGCAGGGCCTGGAGCGTGTACGGGGGCTCCGGTACGGGGTAGCCGAGCCGGCGCTGCTCTGCGGCGGGCGGGGCCGCGGCGGCCGCCCGGGCGCCCTGGGCGCGCAGTCCGAGGCGTCGCCGGTCGTTGCAGATGAGGCAGCGGCCCCAGCCGTCGGGCGCCTCGGGGTCGAGGGCGCCGTTGGGGTGCTCGGGGCAGCCGGTGTAGCTCTTGGCGGGGGCGAGCCCGGCCGCGGTCTGGAAGGCGGTGTAGAGGGCGTCGGCGACGGCTTCGTACTCGGCGGGCAGGGCGCCGTCGTAGAGCTCCGCCAGATGGTCGCCGAGGCTGCCCAGGGCAGCCTGCAGCTCCTTGAGGGCGTACGGCCGCCCGGTCGGGACGGAGTACCCCCTGCTGTGGCCGCGCTGCTCCTGTGGACTCATGTCTACGAGCGTCCCATGAACGACTGACAAGGCGCGAACAACGGCGGCCGGACCCCCCGTACGGAGGCTGCGGCCGCCGCCCCGCCCGGTCACCAGTCTCTGTTTAACAAA
>NZ_JBHWVM010000037.1:0-69433 GCF_042736805.1 Streptomyces sp. NPDC060031 | reverse complement strand
GGCAGCGGCTGCCGGAGGGCCGGGGGCTCAGGCTCAGTTGTTGGAGCCGACCAAGTTGTCGTGGCCCGCGTTGAAGATGTCGTCGAGGGCGAACTGGGACCAGTCGCCGAAGACGAACACGTACGAGTTCTCGGCCGGGGCGGTGACGGTCACGTCGGCAACGGCCGCGGACGCGCCGCCGAGGACGATGGCGCCGGCGGCCAGGACGGTGAGCACGGAGCGCACGGAACGCATGGATGCACCTTTCAGGCAGGGAGGGGGCATGCCCGAACCTAGAGAGGAGTCCGCGCGCTGTCCCGCAGCACGGCCGGGCCCGGTCAAGACCAAGCCGTTTGGCCGACGACCGAGTGACCGCGCGGGCGGTTTAGGCTGGTGCCATGAAGATCATCGACCTAGAGCCCGGCGACCCCCGGCTGACCGGCGACCTGCTCCCCGTACTGCTGGAACTGCGCACCCACCTCGACGAGGAGCTGTTCCTGCGGATCCTGGAGGAGGGGCACGGCCAGGGGCTGCGCTTCACCGCCGCCTACGACGACGCCGGCGTGTGCGTCGGCGCGGCCGGCTGGCGGATCGTCGCCAACACCTACCTGATCCGCAAGCTCTACGTCGACGACCTCGTCACCGCCGCCGCCTCCCGCTCCACGGGTGTGGGCCACGCGCTGCTCGCACACCTGGAGCAGCACGCCCGGGCGGCCGACTGCACCGCGCTGACGCTCGATTCCGGGACCCAGCGGACCGACGCCCACCGCTTCTACTTCCGCGAGCGGATGGCAGTGACCGCCTTCAACTTCGAGAAGCCGCTGGTCTGACACCGGACGGCCCGTCGGGCAGTCCACTAGTCCGCTAGTCCACTTTCCTGGAATTGGCCTTGCCGCGGACATGATTGGCCTCGGTACGTTCGCCGCATGCGCATCCAGATCGTAGACGCCTTCACCACGAGCCCCTTCGCCGGAAACCCCGCCGGCGTCTGTCTGCTCCCCGCCGGACAGTGGCCGGACGACTCCCGGTTGCGGCAGGTCGCGGCCGAACTGAACCACTCGGAGACCGCCTTCGCCCTGCCCCTCCCGGCCGGGGAGGAAAGCGGCGGGGAGACGGTGGAGGGGACCGACTGGGAGATCCGGTGGTTCACTCCGCTCGTCGAGACCAATCTGTGCGGCCATGCCACTTTGGCCACGGCCCACACGCTGCGCCGTGAGGGGCTGCTGACCGGACCGGTGCGGTTCCACAGCCGGTTCAGCGGCGTCCTCACCGCCCGGGGCGAGGACGACGGGTCCATCACCCTGGACTTCCCCGCCGCCCCGGCCACCGAGGTGCCCGTACCGCCGGGCCTGGCCGAAGCCCTCGGGGTGCGGCCCGAAGCCGCGTACCGTACGGGCGCCCTGGGCGACCTGCTCACGGTGCTGCCCGACGAGGCGGCCGTCCGGGCGGTGCGGCCGGACCTCGGGGCGGTGGCCGCGCTGACCCGCCGTGAGGGGCTGCGCGGGGTCATCGTCACCGCGCCGGCCGCCTCGGCGGGGCTGGAGTACGACTTCGTGTCCCGCTTCTTCTCCCCCGCCGAGGGCATCCCCGAGGACCCGGTCACCGGCAGTGCGCACACCGCCCTGGCCCCCTACTGGTCGGCGCGGCTGGGCCGCCCCGACGGGCTCACGGGCCTCCAGGCCTCGGCTCGGACCGGCCTGGTCGTCGCCTCGCTCCACGGTGACCGCGTCCATCTGTCCGGGCACGCGGTGACCGTGCTGGAGGCGACCCTGCACGTCTGACCCGTGACCGAACCGTCTCCGCCCCGACGCCCGCTCGATCTCGTCCGTGGGCCGGCTGCTTGCTACGTTCTTGCGACAGCCGACCTCGGGGGACCCGCTCATGCCCGCACCTGCCAGACCCGGCCGGGTCCTGTCCGCCGTGGCCGTGGCCGCCGTCCTGCTGGCCGGGTCCACCGGGTGCGAGGACGAGGACGGGACCGCCGCGAAGGCGCCGCCGACCGTCTCGCCGTCGGCCTCGACATCGCCTTCCGCGTCGGCGTCGGCTTCGGCTCCCTCGGCTCCCCCATCTGCTCCGGCCTCCGCGTCAGCCACCCCGGCGGCTGCCGTCTCATCCTCCGCGCCCCGGCCGCCGGCCCCGGCCCCGCCGCCCGCTCCGACCCGGTTGCGGGCGTCGGTCGACACCCGGGGCGGCGGGCTCGCCCTGGTACGGGGCGGCGCCGCGCAGGAGTTCACCGTCACCCTGCGGAACGGGAACTCCGCCGCGTACGGGCACCTGCTGATCGCCTTCCAGATGGAGTTCCTCGTCGGCGAACCCGGTGACGCACCGGGCAGCGGGCCGGGCTTCGCGCTGGAGCGCTTCGACGCGCCCTCGGGCACCTGGAAGGCGGCCGCCCTGCGCATCGCCAACGACCACGAGCCCGAATCCATGTACACGGGCGGCGCCCCGCTCGCCCGCGAGGCCGGGCGCGTGGAGCGCTACCGGCTGCGCGCGACGGCCGGCGGGCCGACCGGCAGCACCCCCCTGATGGTGTACTTCATCGACACGGACGCCGACCGGTCCGCCGCCACCTACGTGTACCTTCCGCACACCACCCGCTGAGGCTCGCTCAGCCCGGCGCCGCGGGTGCTCGATGGAACCCTGCGGGAACCTCGCGAAGACCGCCGGTCACCGGTCCCGTGCCCGCCCCGGCTCCTGAGCGGGCTCGGACAGGGCGAGCACCGCCGTCCGCCACGCGGCGGTGACCGCCGAGCGGGCCCGGTCCGTGGCCTGCGGCACCCGGTCGGGCAGGTGGAGCGGCGCGCCGATGTGGACGTGCAGGCGGGGCCGCCGCAGCGGGGCGGTGACGGCTCCGGCGAGCTGCTTGCCCCGGCTGCCGGAGCACAGTCGGCGGGCGCCGGCCTGGCCGACGGGCACGAGGGGGGCTCCCGTCGCGGCCGCGAGCCGGGCGGGCCCGCTGCGGAAGGGGCCGGGGGCGGACTCCCCCGCGTCGAGGCGGCCCGGCAGTCGGCCTTCGCCGTAGATGAGCACACTGTGACCGGCGGCGAGGACCGCGGCCGCGGCGTCCAGGGACTCGCGGGCGCGGGCCGTGCCGCGGTGGACGGCGATGTGCCCCTCGCGCCGCAGCGCGGCGCCGAGCAGGGGCACCCGCCACAGGCCTCCGGTGGCCAGGATGACGGGGTCGATCCCGTACCGCCGCAGGGCCGCGACCACGACGACGGGGTCGGCGAGGGAGGTGTGGTTGGCGACGATGATGCTGCCGGCGGCGGGCCGCGCCACGGCATCGGCGTCGGCGTCGGCGGTGACCGTCAGCCTCCCCACGGCGGGTAGGACGGCGGCGGCGATTCGGCTGAGCATGGACGTCCCCGTTCGGGTGGCGCTGCGGTGATGCGGTGGCGATGTCCATGGTCGGGCCGGGCGGCGGCGCGGGCATGAGTAGCCGTACTCACCCCGTATGGGGACCGGAACCGGGTCGCGGGCCGGTCGGGCCCGGAGAGCCGACGAGAGAGGCAGCGCCTTGTCGGCGAGGGTGATCGGACCGGCGGCGTCGGTGCGGCACCGGGCTCCAGATCACCGACGGCGGCGGCAACTCCGGCTGGAACCCCGGCCAGACCTGCTCGGGCGTGTGTCCGGCCCCGGTAAGGCCCCGCCGACCGTCGCGAGTTGAACCCCGTACCGGGTCCGGCAGTCGACACTGGACGTACTGGACTCTTCCGGAAGGGAAGTGACGCCGTGAGCGCAGTCGCGCTGCTGGGGACCGGGATCATGGGCTCGGGCATGGCCCGGAACCTGCTCCGAGCCGGCCACGGGCTACGGGTGTGGAACCGGACCCGGGAGAAGGCGGCTTCGCTGGCCGCCGAGGGGGCGGTGGTCGCGGACACGCCGGCCGAGGCGGTGGCCGGGGCCGAGGTGGTGCTCACCATGCTCAACGACGGGGCCGCGGTGGCCCGGGCCATGACCGCGGCCGCACCGGGGCTGCACGCCGGGCAGGTGTGGGCCCAGATGGGCACGGTCGGCGTGGCCGCGCTCGAGGAACTGGGCGGATTCGCCCGGGAGCAGGGACTCGTCTTCGTGGACGCCCCGGTCCAGGGCACCCGGCAGCCCGCCGAGGCGGGGACCCTGGTGGTGCTCGTCTCGGGGCCGGCGGAGCCGCGGCTGGACCCGGTCTTCGACGCCGTCGGCAGCAGGATCGTGCGCGTCGGGGACGAGGCGGGCGCGGCGACCCGGCTGAAGCTGGCGACGGTCGGGTACGCGATCACGGTGACGGCGGCGGTCGGCGAGGCCCTCGCGCTGGCGGAGGGCCTCGGGGTGGACCCGGAGCTCTTCGCACAGGCGGTGACCGGCGGCCCGATGGACAGCCCGTACCTCCAGGCCAAGATGCGGGCGGTCCTGGACCGGGACTTCGCCCCGAACTTCACGGTCCGCGGCGCGGCGAAGGACACCGGCCTCATCGCCGAGGCCGCCGGCGCGGCAGGCGTCGCGGTGGACCTGGCGGTCGCCGCCCGGGCCCGCTTCGAGCGGGCCGACGCCCAGGGCCACGGCGCCGAGGACATGGCGGCGGGCTACTTCGCGAGCTTCCCCGACACCCCGTAGCCGGGCCGGTCAGCCGGTCGGCCGGTCCCTGCGGAGCGAGGACGTCGAGCTCCTCCAGCGCGCCGACCGCGATCCGCCGGGTCAGCGCCTCGGCGCGGGCCGCGTCCCCCTCCCGTACGGCCTCGGCCACCTGTACGTGCAGCGTGACGGCGGCGGGATCGGGGTCGTGGAACATCACCTCGTGCTCGGTGCGGCCGGTCAGGACCTCGGCCACCACATCGCCGAGCCGGGCGAACATCTCGTTGCCGGAGGCGTCGAGCACGATCCGGTGGAAGGCGATGTCGTGACGGAGGTAGCCCTCCAGCTGGTGGCCGCGCGAGGTAGGGAGCGCAGCTGGCGCGGCCGGTCGCTGCCGGCGAGGCGCCAGCGGATGACGCGCGGGTCGTAGACGTTCCACTCCTCGGTGGGGCGCACGGTGACGCCGACCCGGCGCCGCGACTGGACCAGGTGCATCGACTCCAGGACCCGGACCACCTCCCTGACCACCGTGCGGGAGGCTTCGAACTCCCCCCACGAGCCGAGGTCGACGAGGACAGTGAGGTACGCGGTGATGCGCGTCATTGTGGTGATGGGCGTGGCCGGCACGGGCAAGACGACCGTGGGCGCACTGCTCGCGGACGCGCTCGGCATCCCGTACGCGGAGGGCGACGCCTTCCACCCGGCGGCCAACGTGGCCAAGATGTCCGCCGGAACCCCGCTGGACGACACGGACCGCGCGCCCTGGCTCGACGCCATCGGCGAGTGGATCCGCAACCGGGCCGGGACCCGTGGCGGCGTGGTGTCGGCCTCCTCGCTCAAGCGCGCCTACCGCGACCGGCTGCGCGCCACCGCTCCCGACGCGGTGTTCGTGCACCTCACCGGTGAGGGCCCGCTGATCGAGAAGCGGATGGCGGCCCGCAGGGGCCACTTCATGCCCACGACACTGCTGGATTCGCAGTTCGCGACGCTCGAGCCGCTCCAGGCGGACGAAGTCGGCGTCGCCGTAGACGTGTCCGGGACCCCGGAAGAGATCACCGAGCGGGCACTGGCAGCCCTGCGCCGGCTCCCCACACCCTGACGGCCCTCACCCGACAATCTCGGTGGTCGGCCTGGGCTTCGTGCTCCTGTTGTCACTGGTCCTCCGGCACCTCGTCGAAGGTCTCGGCCAGGTACGCCGCCAGGGCAGCGGACGTCGGCGGGGACGAGCGGGCCCCCAGATAGCCGTCCGGGCGCACCGCGAACAGGGTCGGGCCCTGCGGCCGGTAGATCCTGCCGAACTCCCCGCGGGCGTCCCGGTACACGGGAAGCGGCCCCGCCGAGCCGGCGGGTGCGCCGTCGGCGAGCAGGATGCAGGTCTCCACGCGGCCGCCCGACAAGGCCCGGGCGGTGGAGGCCAGTTCGACGAGTCCCGCCGCCCCGGCCGTGTCCGAGTAGAGCAGCAGCACATGGCCGTCGCGATCGCGCAGCAGATCGTGGAGGCGAAGCGGGTAGGTACTGATGGCACCGCTCAGTCCCTCGCAGTCCGGTGCCCGGTCACCGGCCTGCGGGCCCTGCGGCGCCACACCCGCGACCGGGCCCACGATGGGGCTGCCGCGGTAGCCGACGAGCAGTTGCGCCTCCCGCAGCATCATCACCGCCGGGTCCGCCGCGTCGGCCTGTACGCCGCCCTGCGTCGCGTGCCGGACGGTACGGCCGACGACCTCCTCGCCGACCGGCCGGCGTTCCGCGTCGTAGCTCGCCGTCAGCCGCGGATGGGCGGCGCCCCCGACGGCCAGCGCCAGCTTCCAGGCCAGGTTGCAGGCGTCCTGAATCCCGGTGTTCATGCCCTGCGCGCCCGTCGGCGGGTGGATGTGCGCCGCGTCCCCGGCGACGAAGACCCGCCCCTGCCCGTACCGGTCCACGATGCGGTGGCTGATGCGGAAGACCGAGGACCAGCGCAGCGCGGAGGCGAGCGTCGGCTGCGGCGACAGACGGTCGAGCACCTTTTGGATATCGGCCAGTTCGGGGCCGCGGCCCGTGACGAGCCCGTGGTCGATGCCGTCCGCGGCCGCGCCGTCCTGCCCGCCGCGGGCGGACAGGTCGCGGGCGGACAGGTCGCGGGCGGACAGGCCGGGGGCGAGCAGCATCGACACCCGGTAGCGGCCGGGGCCGGGCAGCGGGATGCACACCAGCACGTCGTCGATGACGCCGTCATCGTCGCGGTGCATGGCCCGTACGCCGTAACCGTGCGGCATGTCCCAGTCGACCTGCACGTCCGCGAGCATGTACTCCTCGGGGAAGGCGCCACCCCCGAAGGTGAGCCCGAGCCCCTTGCGGACCGCGCTGTGCGCCCCGTCGCAGCCCACCAGGAACGCGGACCGGACCTCCTCCTGCGCCCCGGAGGCCGTCGTCAGCAGGCTGGTGACCCCGGTGGCGTCCTGGGTGAAGGAGACGAGCTCGGTGCCCCGTTCGATCCGCGCGCCGAAGCGGGCCAGGTGCTCCTCCAGGATCCGCTCCGTCTCGTACTGCGGCAGTGCGGCGAAGCCGTACGGCACCTCGGGCGGGAGCCGCATGTCCATCCGCGGCTGCTCGACGCCGTTCACGTACACCAATTGCCCGAGCATCGCGACGGCGGCTTCCAGGGCGGTACGGACCAGGCCCATCCGGTCCCAGATCTCCAGGGTGCGGGGCACGATGCCGACGGCCTTCGCGTACGGCAGCCGCGCCGGGAGCCGGTCGACCAGGCGGCAGTCCACGCCGCGCCGGCTCAACTCCACCGCCGCGGTGAGGCCGACCGGGCCGGCGCCCGCGATCAGTACGCTCCTCGCGTCGGTGTGCGTCATGGGCGTCGCCTCCGCATCCATCGTCGCGTGGCGTTCCGCTTACAGCGACCCGGCCGCGTCGAGCTGGTTCGCGGCCAGCGCGAAGCCGTTCGCGGCGACGGCGCAGCGGTCGGCGAAGCCGCGCACCTCGCTGCGGAATGCCTCGCCCTTCGGACCCGTCCAGCGCAGGTGGACCACGGCCGCGCGCAGCCGTACGGCGTGCGAGCGCAGACCGGCGGCGTGCGAGCGGAGCGCCGAGGCGGGCGCCTGGGCGGGGGGCCGGGTCGGCGCGGGGGCGGGCGCCGCGGCCACGACGGCGGTGGCGGTGACCCTCCGGGCGGCCCCCGGCGGGGCGGGCTCGCCGCGGCCCGGGCCGCGGTCGAAGAAGGCCAGGCAGGCGGCGCCGAACCCGAGGAGCGGGTCCGCGGTCATGGCCCGGCCGGTGGCCACCTGCCAGCCGGCGTGGTCGTTGAACGGGTTCTCGTCGGTCAGCGCGTGCCAGGCGAGCAGGTCGGCGAAGGCCGGGGAGAGCAGCGTGAAGGCGTACGCGGAGCCCCGACTGCGCATGAGCGCGCGGAACGCGCGGACGGCCTCGCCCTGCCGGTTTTCCTCGACTGCCCTGAAGACTGCGGCCGCGTCCGGGTGCGCCGCCAGCCCGGGGCGGCCGGCGCTCGCGGCCCGGATCCGGGCCTTCAGCCCGCACACGGCGATGCTGACGGCGAGGCTCTCCCGGCCCGTGAGGATCCCGGCGAGCCGGCCCGCCGCCGCCACGCCCCGGCCGCGGGGGGCCCAGCCCAAACCCGCCGGGTCGGTGAGCGTGCGCAGCAGGGTGCGCCAGGCGGGTCTGCGGCGTCCGCCCCGGGCGAGGGCGGCTGCGGGCAGGCGGGCGCCGAGCGCCAGCGCGGAGGCGTGCCGGGCGGCTTCGCCGACGGCGTCGGCGGCCTCCGCGAGCTCGCGGCACACGGCACCCAGCAGGGCGACGTCCGGGTCGGTGGACGCGGAGGTCACGGCGTCGGACATGGGTTCCTCGCGTTGCATCGGGGTTTCGGGGTCGGTGGTCAGCGGGGGCAGCGGAGGTGGTCAGCGGTGGCCGAGCGTGAGCAGGATGCCCTGCGGGTCCAGCGTCGTGGGCAGCGGGCCCGTGGGGTTGAGCACCGGCCGCGTCGACTCGACGCGGTGGCCGCGCAGCACCTCGGCGCAGAGCGCGGAGGTGAGCAGCAGCCCGAGCCGGCTGCCGGGGCAGCGGCCCGCGCCGTGGCCGAAGGGGGCCATCCGGATGTCGTGGTCGGATTCGGGCGCCTTCCAGCGGCCCGGTACGAAGACGTTCGCGGCCGGCACGTGCTCCGGATCCCGCTGGTGGAAGGCGGCGGGTGCCAGGAGGGTGGTGCCCGCCGGGTGGCGCTCGCCCTGCCACTCGGTCTCGGTGCGGGTGACGCGGACCAGGTCGGGCACCACCGGGAAGAGCCGCAGCGACTCCCGGACGCAGGCCCGCAGCCGGGGCAGTTCGGCGCCGGCCTCGCCGGCTCCGGCTTCGGCGGCGGCCGCGTCCTGCTCGGCGGGGTGGGCGCCGAGGAGCAGCAGGGTGCGCAGCAGGGTCGCGGGGACGGCGTCCATGGCCGCCAGCCAGTGCTGGGCGGGGCCGACGGGGTCGCCGTGGCGGGCGGCCCGGCCGACGAGGGTGTGCGGGGCGGCCTGGGCGGCGTACTGCCGGATCCGGGCCACGGCCTTGTCGCGGAGGGTCCGGGCGGTACGGGCGTTGCGGGCGCGGCCGCCGCGCAGTTGGCCGAGCAGGGTGGCGAGTTCCTCGTCGCCGGCGGCGGCGTCGCCGAGCACGATGCGGCGTCCGATGCGAGCCACGGTGTGGCGGGCGCGGGCGAGTTCGAGGCTGCCGGCGGCCGTCAGGAGCGGGGCCTCGGCGGCGACGGCGGCCAGGAAGGGCCGGCAGGAGGGGTGGACGGGGGCGTCGGAGGCCAGTACCTCGTCGTGGATCCACCGGCCTGCCTCGCGGGGCTCGCCGTGCGCCTCGGTGTGGAAGCGGCGCAAGTCCTGCGGGTCCAGCAGGACGAGTGCGGTCCCGGCGGGGCCGCGTACCAGGAGGGGCGCGCTCCCGTGCCGTTCCCGCAGGGCGCGCAGCGCGGCGGCGGACCAGTGCGGCCGGGCGGGGGCGGCGTAGGGGTGCGTGGCTCGGCCCCGGCCACCGCCGGTCACGAAGCCGCGTACGAGGACGGGCAGGGTGTGGGTGGCGGCGAAGCGCACGGCCTCGGCCCGCCCGACGCCGCCCCGGGCGCCGCCGGATCCGCTTCGCAGGGGGTCGAGAGCGGCCTCGTGGACCGGACGCATCGGGGTACCTCCGCGCAGCCGTGGACGACGTTCGGTGACATCGGGATCACCGTACGTCGCTCCCGCGGGGCGCGCGCCCCGAGCTCAGCCCGGAGTGGTGGTTGCGAAGAGCGCCGCGTCGCGGAAGGCCCTGCGGAGCGGGCCGGGGGGACGGGTGGGGAGCAAGAGGGCCCAGCGGTGGTGGCGGGGGGCGACCCACAGGGCCGGGGCGTCGCCGTGGGACCAGGCGCCGTGCGGGGCCGGGTGCCAGAGGAGGCCGCGGGCAGGGGTGAGCTCGCCGGTGCGGATGCGCAGCGAGTCGGCGGTCCAGGAGCGGGCGATGGGGCGGTCCGTCGGGGAGAGCAGGTGGCGCGGGAAGCGGACGAGGTCGGCGAGGGGCGCGTGCAGGGTGCCGTCGGCGGCGAAGCGGGTCCGGGTCATGCCGAGCGGGGTCCAGATCCGGTCGGCGGCGCACCGGGCGAGCGGGCTGCCGGTGAGGTGTTCCGCGAGGCGGGTGAGCGTGCCCGGTGGCGCGGCCGTGTCCCGGGTGAGCAGGTGGTGGGCGGTGGTCCCGGCGGGGGCCGCTTCGGCGAGGCCGTCCCCGTAGGCGGACAGCGGGGTGTGCAGGCTCAGTTCCCCCGCCTCGACCAGGGTCCCGATGACGGGCCACAGCGCCAGCACGGCCGCGAGCCCGCCCACCTCGTACGTGCGGTCGGGTGGGGCGTCGGCGCCTTCCGAGGACGCGTGCACCCCGTCGGGGCCGCCGACCGCCCAGGCGGCCCCGGGGTCGGTGGACCGTACGAGTGCGTGGATCTGGTCGGTCCGGTCGTCGCTCTGGAGCGTCATGTTCAGCCACGCTACGACGCTCCGTGCGCCGCCCGCCGCGCGTGGCACGGCGTAGTCACCCCGCGCCACCCGATTGCCGGTACGACAATCCGAGCGGAGCGGGGTGACATCCGGTCAGCTCTTGTCGGGGCGGTCCGTCACGCGCAGGGTGTTCAGCAAGGGCTTGCCGAAGCCGCTGTGGGTGACGAAGCGGATGTTGAGCACCCCGTCCGTGACCGTCACCGTGTACGTACGGTTCACGGCCGTGTACGTGCCCGCCTCCAGGGAGACGTCCAGGGAGGGCAGGACCTGCGCACCCTCCGCCAGGACGTCGAAGACGCGCTTGTTCGGCTTGGTGGAGGAGAGCTCCGCGAAGCCGAGCTCCACCGTGTAGGTGCCGTTCGGGACGTTGTCGAAGCGGTACTCGTACATGCCCTCGCGGGCGTTGCGGAACAGCCGCTGATCCTCCGTGCCCGCGATCGTGCGGCCGGTGGACTGGACCGAACTGCTGCCCTGGTAGCCGTACGAGCCGGCCGTGTACTTGCGGTCGGGGGACCAGCCGTCCCCGAGCACGTCCGTGCCCGCGTAGTCGGAGCCCGCGTCCAGGGCGACCTGGTAGCGCGGGACGACGACCTTGACCGGGACGCTGAGCAGCGGCGAGCGGCCGCTGGCGGACGCGATCTTCAGATCGGCCGTCAGGACCGTCCCCGGGGTCAGGCCCGCGGTGTCCACCGTGAGGGTGATCGGGGACTTGCCGCCCGTCGGGAGGTTCCCGCTGCCGGGCGTGGCCGTCAGCCAGGCCGCGTCCTCGGTCACCGTGAAGTCCGTGCCCAGCCCGGGGTTGGTGAGCTCCAGGGTCCGCGTCCGCTTCTGGTTCGGCGGGAGGACCGCCTCCACGGCCGGCTTGGAGGCCGTGACCTTGCCGGTGCGCAGGGACTGCGTCACCGTCGTGACGTCGGCCGGTTTGATGTCGACGGTCGCCGTGGCGGACTCGTACGAGGGCGCCGACAGGGCCACCGCCCGCGAGCCCGACGGGCTCTGGACGACGTAGCCGCCGTCCGCGGCCGTGGTCGCGGACACCGCCGTGTCGCCGGCGCCGACGGTCACCGTGGCGCCCGCGACGCCCTTGCCGTCGTTCGCGTCGAGGACGCGTCCGGCGACGACACCGCTCTTGGTGGTCCGGAAGGCGATGGACAGGCCGTCCGTGATGACCGCGGTGTTGAAGGAGTACTTGAAGGCGTCGCTGCCGGTCGCGTTCTCGACGCCCACGGTGGCCGTGGAGCCGCCCTTGATGCCGGTGCCGCCCGTCCCCTTGTAGGAGTACGTCACGGTGCCGTCCTCGCCGATCGCCGCCGAGAAGGAGAACTTGTCGTTCTGCGCGGACCAGTGGGCGACCTCGCGCCACTCGATCACGTAGCTGCGGTGCGGCGCGGTGCCGGTGACCGCCGTGAAGACGCCCGAGCCGCTGCCGGCCGCGCCGACGACGAGGTCGTCCCAGAAGGGGTACAGGGCCGCGTTCGGCGTGCCGGCGCTCGGGATGTCCCCGTTGATGTCACCGGTGTTGTTGCCGCCGAAGCTGACCGTGCCGTTCGTGCCGATCCACGCCTGGCCGTACGTCTTGCCGTACAGCGGCAGCGGGAAGGGCAGCTCGACGCGCTCGGTGGTGTTGTCGCCGGTCAGCGCGAGCTGCCGGTCCCCCGCCGGGTACGGTCGGTCGCCCGCGGCGGCGCAGGCGTAGCCGTAGCCGTCCGTGCGCTCGGGCAGGTTCACCGCGACGGTGGTGTCCCCGGCGACGGTGACCTTGGCCGTTCCGCCGGTGACACAGCGCGAGGAGTGGGTGGCGTTCACGTCGTACGTGCCGTACGGCAGCGTGACCTCGAAGCGGCCCTGCGCGTCGGCGGTCGCGGTCACCGGGGTGTCCGCGATGGTGACGGCGGCGCCCGCGGCGGGTCCGGCGGCCGAGGAGACCGTGCCGGTGAGCTTGCCGGAGGCGGCCTGGGCGAGGGTGAAGTCACCCGTGGCGGTGGTGTTCTCGGTCACCGTGGCCGTCGCGGTCTGCTGCCCGAAGCCGAACTTCGACGCGGTCAGGGCGTACTCGCCCACCGACAGGGAGCGGAAGCTGTACGTGCCGTCGGCCGCGGTGGTCGTCGTACGGTCGATCGGGCCGTCGGCGGTGATCTTGACCCCGGCGACGGGGTCGCCGGAGCCGGAGCGGACGGTGCCGCCGAGGGCGCCGATCGCGCCGCGCGGAGCGCCCGTCACGGCGGCCAGCGCGTCGAGCTTGCCCTCGCCGAAGACGTTGTTGTCGGCGGCGGTGCCGCCGCACTGGCTGCTGTCGGTGTCCTGCGCGGTGCCGTCGAGCAGCGCCTCGGTCTGCGCGATGTCCCCCTCGAGGGCGGGCGCGGCGGACCAGAGCAGCGCCACGGTCGCCGCGGTGTGCGGCGAGGCCATGGAGGTGCCGGAGAAGGACTCGTACCCGCCGCCCGGGACGGAGGAGCGCACGTTCACGCCGGGGGCCGCGATGTTCGGCTTGACTGTGCCGCCGGGGCCGGCTCCGCGCGAGGAGAAGGAGGCGATGGCGCCGTTGATGTCGAAGGCACCGGAGCTGTAGGAGCTCGCGTAGTCGCCGGGCGAACCGCTGGTCGCGCAGCTCGGGCCGGAGTTGCCGTTCGAGAAGGCCGGGAAGATGCCGGCCGCGCGCCAGGCGTCGACGATCTGCTGGTACCAGTCGTCGTGCGCCGCGCTGCCCCACGAGTTGTTCACGATGTGCGGGGCGAGGTCGGGACGCGGGTTCTGGCCGTTCAGGTCGGTCGGGGCGACGATCCACTGGCCGGAGGCGAGCAGCGAGGCCTCGGAGCAGGAGCCGGTCTCGCAGCCCTTGGCCGCGATCCACTTGGCCCCCGGGGCGACGCCGGTCTTGTTGGCCCCGCCGTCGTCGCCGACCATGGTGCCCATCGTGTGGGTTCCGTGGTCGTTGTTGTCGCAGGGCGCCGCGGTGGGGCAGACGCCGCCGGGGTCGAACCAGTTGTAGTTGTGGTCGTACGACCCGTCCGCGTTCTTGCCGCGGTACTGGTTGTTGACGGCCGGGTGCGTGTAGTCCACGCCGCTGTCGATGTTGGCGACGACGATGCCCTCGCCGCGCACCCCGAGCTGGTCCCACACCTGCGGGGCCTTGATCCGGTCGATGTTCCACTCGACGGCGTCGGCGGCGACCTGCTCGCGCCGGCCCTCGGCGGGCTTGGGGAGGGTGACCTTGTCGTCTGCGTCGATCCGGGAGACCTCGGGGCGCTGGGCGAGGGTCCCGGCGAGCTTCTCGCTGCCGACGACGCGCACCGCGTTGACGATCC
The DNA here is from genome assembly GCF_042736805.1 of Streptomyces sp. NPDC060031. Lineage (NCBI taxonomy): Bacteria > Bacillati > Actinomycetota > Actinomycetes > Kitasatosporales > Streptomycetaceae > Streptomyces > Streptomyces sp. NPDC060031. Next base: position 55,590 of record NZ_JBHWVM010000037.1, on the reverse strand, counting down.
AGTACGAGGTGTACTCGGCCTTCGCGCCGTCCAGGGCCTTGATCACCTCGGCCTGGGTGCGCGCGGCGTGGTCCTTCTTGAGCCGCAGCACCGTCTCGGCCTTCGCCGCGCGGGTCTGCTGCCTACCCGCGGAGCCGAGGTCGGCGGCGCTGTCGAGGTAGACCCAGAAGACGGCTTTGGCCGAGTCGTCGAGCTGGGCGCGGAGCTTGGGCTCGATCTTGCGCTCGGCCGCGCCGGGGGTGGGTCCCGGTTCCGGCGCCGCCGCGGCGACGCCCGCCCCGAGGGGCAGGAGCAGGACCGAGGTCAGCGCGGCGAGCGCCGTGCGTAAGGATCGTCGTCTGTTGCGTTGTGCCACGTGTGGTCTCCTCGTACGCCGTGTGCAGGTTGTGCGGGAAGGGAGTGCGTGACGTGCGCGGGTCATGGTGAAGGAGTAGTCATGGCCATTACAAGAGGGCGTCATGAGCCACGCCCCGCCCGGTGGCCCTTCCCGGCCGCGCACGCCAGCCTGGAGACATGACCGCGTCGCCCGACGAGCCGGCGTCCACCCCCGACGTGCGGCTCGGTACCGCGCAGGGCCGCTGGATCGTGCTGGCCACCGTGCTGGGGTCGAGCATGGCGCTGCTCGACTCGACCGTGGTCAACGTGGCCCTCCCCCGGATCGGGCAGGACCTCGGCGCCGATCTGGCCGTCCTGCAATGGACGGTCAACGCGTACCTGCTGACCCTGGCCGGACTGATCCTGGTCGGCGGGGCGCTGGGCGACCGGTTCGGGCGGCGCCGGATCTTCGTGCTCGGTGCGGTGTGGTTCGCGGTGGGCTCCCTGCTGTGCGGAATGGCCCCGAACGCCGGAGTACTGGTGGCCTCCCGCGCCCTTCAGGGCATCGGCGGCGCGCTGCTGACGCCCGGCTCGCTGGCGCTGATCCAGGGCTCGATCCACCCCGACGACCGGGGCCGTGCGGTGGGCCTGTGGTCCGGGCTCGGCGGGGCCGGCGCGGCCGTGGGGCCGTTCCTGGGCGGCTGGCTGGTGGACGGGCCCGGCTGGCGCTGGGTGTTCCTGCTGAACATCCCGGTGGCCGCGCTGTGTGTGCCGGTCGCACTGCGGCACGTACCGGAGTCACGGGATCCGCATGCGCGCGGCCGGTTCGACGTGCTCGGCGCCGTGCTGGGCGCGGCCTCGCTGGCGCTGTTGACCTATGCGCTGATCGAGGCCCGCTCCGGAAGCGCGCTGGTGGCGGGGGCGGCCGTGGGCGGCGTAATGCTGGGTGCCGCGTTCGTGTACGTGCAGCGGCACCGGGCCGAGCCGATGGTGCCGCCGGACATCTTCGCCTCCCGGCAGTTCACGGCCGTCAACCTGGTCACCCTGTGCGTGTACGCGGCCTTCGGCGGCTTCTTCTTCCTCGTCGTGCTCCAGTTGCAGGTGGTCTGCGGATACTCGGCACTGGCCGCCGGGGCCGCGCTGCTGCCGACCACCGCCCTGATGCTGCTGCTGTCGGCCCGGTCGGGGGAGCTCGGGGAACGGATCGGGCCGCGCATCCCGCTCACCGTCGGACCACTGCTGTGCGCGGCCGGAATGCTGCTGATGCTGCGCGTGGGGCCGGGCGCCTCGTACCTGCAGGACGTACTGCCCGCGCTGGTCGTGATGGGGATGGGCATGGTGACCCTGGTGGCTCCGCTGACGGCGACCGTGCTCGCCTCGGTGGACCCGGGGCGGGCCGGCCTGGCCAGCGGCATCAACAACGCCGCCGCCCGGGTCGCCGGGCTGCTCGCGGTGGCGGCCCTGCCGCTGCTGTCCGGGATGGGCCCGGACGCGTACCTCACGGCGGACCTGTTCGACGCCGCCTTCGGCCGGGCCATGCTCTGGTGCGCGGGCATGCTGGTGGTCGGCGCCGCGCTCGCCTGGGCCACCGTACGCACCCCCGCGCCCGGGGCCCCGCACCCGCAGTGCCGTACGCAGTGCGCGGTCACAGCTCCGCCGCTCGAACCCCCGCGGGCCGCGGAGCGATGAGGCCCGCCCGCGCCCGGGGCCGCCCTGCCAGGAGCCGGGCGCGGGCGGGACCACGACGGGCGGGCGGCGTCGCGGGGCCTCCACACGAGATCTACGGCGAGGGAGACGGAGGGAATTCTTGACTGAAAATTCAGTCAATGCCACAGTGCCGATACCTCTCATCCATCCCTCCTTCGGAGGTTCACATGCACCCAAGCCGCAGAACCGTGCTGCACTCGGCGGGCGCCGGAGCCGCCGGCCTCGCCCTGGGGACCCTCGCCCCACTGGCGGCGCACGCCGGGCAGTCCACGCAGGACGGGCAGGTGACGGCGGCCGCCCGCCGGATGACCGTGCCGCTCGACGACGTACCGCACGTCCGCACCTGGATGGCATGGCCGTCCAGCCGCTCGATCTGGGGCCCGGACCTGGCGGGGGTGCAGCAGGACATCGCCCTGATCGCCAAGACCGTCGCGCGCTACGAGCCGGTGCTGATGTGCGCGGCCGACGAGAGCGCGGCCGCCACCGCCCGAACCCGGTGCGGGTCCGCCGTCACCGTCATCTCCACCATCCCGGTGGACGACCTCTGGATGCGGGACACGGGCGCGGTCTTCCGCCGCGACGGTGCGGGCGCCGTCGACGCGATCGGCCTGAACTTCAACGGCTGGGGCAACAAGCAGACCCACCGCAAGGACGCCAAGGTGGCGCGGCTGCTCGCCGCGCGCGAGTCCCTGCCGTTCACCACCGCCGCCTTCACCGGCGAGGGCGGCGCGGTGGAGACGGACGGCGACGGCACCCTGATGGCCACCGAGAGCAGCCTGGTCAACAAGAACCGCAACGCGGGACTCAGCCGCGCTCAGGTGGAGGCCAAGGTGCTCGCCGCCTACGGCGCGGACAAGATGATCTGGACCCCGGGACTCAAGGGCCAGGACATCACGGACGACCACATCGACGTCACCTCCCGGTTCATCCGCCCCGGCGTGGTGATGGTCCAGGTGCCGCCCGCCGACCGCACCGACATCTGGGCCGAGGACGCCCGGGAGCAGCTCGCGATCCTGTCCGCCGCCACCGACGCCAAGGGCCGCCGGCTCCAGGTCCTCACGATGTCCGGCCCCGACACCCTGCGCTCCGACAACCCCGACTTCGTCGACTCCTACCTGAACTTCCATCTGGTCAACGGGGCGGTCATCACCTCGCAGTTCGGCGACCGGGCCAAGGACGCGGGGGCGAAGCAGGCACTGGCGGCGGCCTTCCCGGGCCGCACCGTGGTCCAGCTCGACGTGGACCGCCTGATGGGCGGCGGCGGGGGCATCCACTGCTCGACCGTGCAGCAGCCGACGGCGCAGTGACCATGCGGTGAGGCAGCGCCATGCGCCGGAGCGCCACGGCCGACCTGACGGCGGGCACGGCCATCACCGCCGTCGGGCCGTGTGCGTCATGCGCGTGCGGCGGGTCCGCGACGGGCGCGTATCTCTCGCGCTGCTTCGCGACCCGCCCGGTGAGCCCCGAGATCCGCGGCCACATTGTTGCTCACGGTGTGAATATTCCGTGGACACCGCCGGTTCTTGCGGGCTGCCTGCTCGCCGCTCCCGGCGCGCTGCTGATCTCCGCCGACCGGCGCCTCCAGGTGCTCGATGGGTGCCGGCCGCCGGGGCCCTGGCCTGCTCAGCGATGTGGAGGCTGGAATTCGCCTCCACCCGGTGCGCCTTCGCGGCGGCCGATGCGCTGCTGGTCCCGGGCTGGACACGGCACCCGGAACCGGCTTCTCCTGTTAGCTGATCGGCCAAAAGTTACCTAGACGTATGTAGTGACTTCACACGCACTCGGCAGTAGAACTCGTTCTCATTCCGCCGAGAGTGAGGAACGTCACATGAGTGGCAAATCCCTGCAACGAAACGGCTCCAAGGGCATTTCGCGTCGCGGATTCATAGCTAGAACGAGTTCTATTGCTGGAGCCATGGTCCTCGCGGGTCAGATCGCTCCGACTCAGGCACGGGCGCAGTCAGCCGTGACCGCCGCCGGTGCGATCGACAACGGCGCCCACGTGCCGGTCCTGGTGATCGGCACCGGGTACGGAGGTTCCGTCGCCGCCCTTCGCCTCGCGCAGGCGGGCGTCAATGTGCACATGATCGAGATGGGCATGGCCTGGGACACCCCGGGAAACGACGGCAAGATCTTCGCCAACACCACCAAGCCGGACTACCGGTCGTACTGGCTGCGCACCCGGACGAAGGCGCCGCTCAGCAACTTCCTCGGATTCCCGATCGACAAGGACGTCCCCAGGTACACGGGCATCCTGGACGCCGAGGAAATGGGCGGCATCATCGTCTACCAGGGCCGCGGCGTCGGCGGCGGTTCGCTCGTCAACGGCGGTATGGCCGTCACCCCCAAGCGGCAGAACTTCGGCGCCATCCTGCCCACGGTGGACGCGGACGAGATGTACAACACCTACTACCCGCGGGCCAACGCCGGACTCGGGGTGGGCCTCGTCGACCCGAACTGGTTCGAGACCGTCGACTGCTACCAGTTCGCCCGCGTCGGCCGCAAGCACGCCCAGCGCTCCGGCTTCCCCTTCGTCTTCGTGCCCGACGTATACGACTGGGACTACATGGAGGCCGAGGTGGCCGGCACCGTCCCCAAGTCCGCGGTGGACGGGGAAATCCTCTACGGCAACAACCACGGCAAGAAGTCGCTCCAGCAGACCTACATCGCGGCCGCCAAGGCCACGGGCAAGGTCACCATCTCCCCCCTGCACCGGGTCACTTCGGTCTCCCCCGCCTCCGGCGGCGGCTACACGGTCTCCATCGAGCAGCTGAACACCGACGGCAACGTCACGGCCACCAAGAGCGTGACCTCCGACCGGGTGTTCTTCGCGGCCGGCAGCGTCGGCACCAGCAAGCTGCTGGTCAGGCTGAAGGCGACCGGGGTACTGCCCCTCCTGAACGAGGAGATCGGCAAGGGCTGGGGCGACAACGGCAACGTCATGTGCGGCCGCGCCAACCACATGTGGGACGCCACCGGGAAGGTCCAGGCCGCCATCCCCTGCGGCGGAATCGACAACTGGGACGCGGGCGGCGCCTTCGCCGAGGTCGCGCCGCTGCCGACCGGCATCGAGACGTACGCCTCCTTCTACCTGTCCATCACCAAGAACCCGAACCGCGCCCGGTTCTCCTGGAACGCCGCCGCGAACAAGGTCGACCTGGACTGGCAGACGGCGTGGAAACAGCCGTCCATCGACATGGCCAAGACCATCTTCGACAAGATCAACTCGAAGGAGGGGACGATCTACCGGACCGACCTCTTCGGCACCAACAAGATCTGGGGCGACCACCTCACCTACCACCCCCTCGGCGGCGCGGTCCTGGGCAAGGCCACCGACAACTACGGCCGCCTGCACGGCTACACCGGCCTGTACGTGATCGACGGCGCGCTGATCCCCGGCAACACCAGCGTCAACCCGTTCGTCACCATCACCGCACTCGCGGAGCGCAACATCGAGAAGATCATCGCCACCGACCTCTAGCCGGTGCGGACCGCGCGACCGCAGAAGCACGAGAACCCGGGGCGGTCGGATTCACCGACCGGCCCCGGACCCATGTCAGTGGCCCGGCAGCATGCACACGCTGTCGAGGCCGAGCACGTGGTTCAGCCGGCCGAAGGCCAGCCAGGAGCCGATGCTCATCGTCAGCTCCACGATCTCCAACTGGCTGTAGTGCGCCGTCATCCGGTCCCAGAACTCGTCGTCGAGCCCGTGGTGGTCGAGCGTGTACCGCTCCGCGTACTCCGCCGCCAGCCGGGTGCGGTCGTCGAAGCGGTCCGTGGTGCGCCAGTCGGTGACGGCGTCGGAGAACTCCTCCTCGACCGTCTCCCCGTCCCGGTCGGTACGCCAGTCCAGGCAGAAGACGCACCCGTTGATCTGCGCGACCCGCAGCCGCGCGGCCTCGAACTCGCGGAGCCCCAGGGTGGTGTGGGCGTACACCGAAAGGGAGAAGTTGGCGGCGGCCATCCCGATGCCGGGGACCATGTCGCCCCACACGTACTCGATCGGGTGCTGACCTTCGGGAATGTCGATGTTCACGGCTGTTTCCTTCCGAGTTTGCCGATGGCGGGGCGCAGGGGGATGTCCAGGGCGTCGTAGAGTCCCGGTTCGGCCTCCACCAGCCAGTCGATGGCGCCGACGAGCCGGCCGACCGCGGTGGCGTTCCCGCCCGCGGAGCGGTTCTCTCCTTCGTCGGTCGCCTCGATGGTGACCTCGATGCGCGGGCGGCCCTCGATGATCACCCGGTGCGCGCCGTCGCCTCCGTCGGGCGGCGAAGGCCAGTCGGGGGCGCAGGAGGGGTGGATGCGGGTGACGTGCTCGATGACGATCCGGGCCTCGCCCTCGACGATGCCCTGGACCTCGAAGCGGATGGCGCCCTGGGTTCCGGCCTCGAACTCGCCCATCGTGCGGGTGGTCACGGTGGCATCGAGGGCCCGGCGGTCGACCGTCTCCAGGATGTCGTCCAGCTCGACCCCGAGGGCGCGGGCCATCATCCGTATCTGTCCGCCCCACACCATCGTCGGGATGGACGGCATGAGCATCATCGGCTCGAAGTCCATGGGCTGGCCCATGCCCACGAGGAGCCGGACCGAGTCCGGCTGGTCGTAGGTGGAGTAGTCGAATATCTCCTGGCAGCGGATGACGTCGATCCGGGTCCCGAGTCCGCTGAGCAGGAGCGGGAGCACGTCGTTGCCCCAGCCCGGGTCGACCCCGGAGGCGAAGAAGGAGCCGCCGCCCTCCGCGACGGCCAGGGCCACCGGATCGCGGAACTCCGGCGGGGCGTTGCGGTGGTCGTAGAGCGGGTACAGCGCGGGGCTGACCACGACCGCCCCGGCCCTGATGGCCCGGGTGATGTCGGCGAGGGCGTCATCGGGTCGGATGTCGCCGGAGGCCGCGTACACGACCGCCTGCGGACGGGCGGCGAGGACCGCCTCCATGTCGTCGGTGGCCGCGACCCCGATCACGTGGTCGAGGTCACCGAGTTCGCCGGCGTCTCGGCCGACCTTGGCGGGATCGTGGACGATGACGGCAGCCAATTTCAGCGCCGGATGGGCCTCTACGGCACGGATGGCCAAACGGCCGACGTTGCCGGTACCCCAGACAACCGTGGAAATCATGCGCGGAGGGTAGCGACAGGACCTGCAGGTTTCCAGAGTCGCGGGCCCCCGTCATCACTGGTTGCGGGCGCCCAGGACGAAGAGGAGGTAGACGAAGAAGGCGAAGAGGTGGCCCACGAACAAGTAGGCGATCAGCCTGATGACGAGACCGCGGGGGAACTTCGACTCCATGCGCCGCAATTTGGTCGGCGCGAGGGCCGGTTCGGTCGGTTCGGTCGGGGCGGCGGCCTCGGTCGGTTCGGCGGCCCCGCTCGGTTCGGCGGCCCCGCTCGGCTGGGTCGCCTCGATCGGCTCCGCCTCGGAATGCAGCGTCTCTCGCTGGGACATGGGTACGTCTCCTCGGCTATCGGTGGTGGTGCGTGGTTGCCCCGCCGCCCAGGCACAGCCCGGCGAGGCTGCTCTGCAGCAGGGTGTGGACGAAGAGCAGGTCGGCCCCGGCGGCGGTGGCCGCGCCGATCCGGTGCGGGGTGAGCGAGTCGAAGTGCGCGCTGTCCCCGGGCTCCAGCAGGTACTCGGTCTCCCCCAGGTGCAGCCGCAGCCGCCCCTGCAGCACGTACAGCCACTCCTCACCGGGGTGTACGCGGACCAGCTCGCCCGCGCCCCGGCTCTGCGGCACGTGCACGCGCAGTGCCTGCATCCCGCGGCCGGAGCCGCCGGCCGGCCAGTACGTCCAGCCGTCGGACTCGCGGGCCCCCGGGCCGCCGCCCCGTACGATGGGATCGGCCGCGGCCGGGGTCTCCCCGAGCAGCTCCGAGACCGTCGTGCCGTAGGTACGGGCCAGCCCGAGCAGCAGCGGCAGGGACGGCATCCGCTGTCCGGTCTCCAGCCGGGACAGGTGGGCCGGCGAGAGTTGGGCCCGCGCGGCGGCGGCCTCCAGGGTGAGCCCGGCACGGCGGCGCAGCTCGCGCAGTTGCGGGGCGACGGCGGGGAATTCCCCCACCGCGTCTTCGGGGCCGGGGCCACGGGCAGGACCGGTTGTCATGCCCCGATTGAGCCAGATTCTTGCCTGCCTGGCAATCTGGTTTGCCTCTGAGGCAAAAGCCTCCCCCCGCCCTACGCCACCCCGTCCGCCAGCACCGTCTCCACCGTGTCCGCCTGGTCCGCGCTCTTGTCGGGGCGGTGTCGCAGCACCCGCGCGAAACGCAGCGCGACCCCGGCCGGATAGCGCGGCGAGCGCTGCAGCCCGTCGTAGGCGATCTCCACGACCAGCTCGGGCCTGACCCGCACGGTGAACCCGTCGTCCGAGGTCGCCAGCTCGCCCAGCCGGGCGGACTGCCAGCGCAGCATCTCGTCGGTGAGCCCCTTGAAGGTCTTGCCGAGCATGGCGTACGAGCCGTCGGCGGCCCGCGCGCCCAGGTGCAGGTTCGACAGCAGCCCTGTGCGCCGCCCGTGGCCCCACTCGACGGCGAGGACCACCAGGTCGAGGGTGCGGACCGGTTTCACCTTGAGCCAGTGTTTGCCGCGCCGGCCGGCCGCGTAGGCAGAGTCGAGCGCCTTGACCATCACGCCCTCGTGGCCGCGACGCAGGGTCTCGGCCCAGAACTCCTCGGCCTCTTCCGCCTGCCCCGGCGGATCCTCGACGATCAGCCGCCGGACGCGATGGGTCTCGGGCACGAGCGCGGCGAGGGCCGCGTAACGCTCGCGGACCGGCAGGTCGAGGAGCACCCTGTCGCCGTCGGCCAGCACGTCGAAGAAATAGGGGACGACGGGGAGGGTCTGCCGGGCGGCGGCGACGTCGACGCGCGAGCCGACCCGGCTCGCGACCTCCTGGAAGGGCACCGGGCGGCCGTCCGGCGAGTGCCCGATCACCTCGCCGTCGAGGATGAACCGCTCCCCCGGCAGCGACCGGGCCAGCTCGGCCACCTCCGGCAGCCGGTCGGTGATCTCGTCCAGCGACCGCGTGTACAGCCGTACGTCGTCCCCCTCGCGGTGGACCTGTACGCGGATCCCGTCGAGCTTCTCCTCCACCGCGCAGGGCCCGAGCGCCGCCAGGGCCTCGGCCACCGACTTGGCGGTGTTCGCCAGCATGGGCTGTACGGGCTGACCGACGCGCAGGGTGACATCGCGCAGCGCCCGCGCCCCGTCGGCGAGGACGGCCGCCGCGACGCGGGGCAGCGAGCCGTCGAGCATCACGGCCCGGCGCAGCTCCGCGGCCGGCACCCCGGCAGCGGTGGCCACGCCCTCCAGTGCCACCGCGTCGAGCGCGCCCTGGCGCACCTCGCCGGAGAGCAGGCTGCGCAGGAACCGCTGCTCGGCTTCGGTGGCCGCGCCGAGCAGGCCGTCCAGGATCCGGCGCCGCTCGGCCTGCGCGCCCGCGCCCGCGACGGCGGCGAGCTCGGTCACCGCCGCGTCGACGCCGGCCACGGTCAGGGTGGGCTCGGCCGCGGGTTCGCTCTCCCGGGCCAGCGCGCGCCAGCCGATCCCCGGGCGGCCCTGCGGGAGCCGCCCGGCGAGGTACGAGATCACCAGCGCGGCCTCGTCCGCGGGGGCGGCGGCGAAGAGTTCCGCGAGCAGGGCGCTCTTCCGGGACCGGGCGGAGGTTTCGGCGACCTCCCGGGACACGCGCGCGACCTCGGCCAGCAGCATGCGGCCATCCTCCCGCCGGTCGGCGGCGCGCGCAGGTCGGCGGCGCGCGCAGGTCGGGCCGGGGCGCTCCCGCCCACCTCTGTCGCGGGCGGGTGTACCGCAGGCGCGGTATGCGCGGGCCGCGGCGTACTCCTCGAGAAGGTCCGGAGTTCAGCCTGCGGGGGCGCGGTCGGCGGGGGCCGGGCGTTTAGGGTTCCCGTATGAAGCTCCGACTGCCCCGGCGCCGCCGAAGCCGCCTGCTCGCGGGCGCGGCCGCCCTCGCCGTCGTCGCGGGGGCCGGCACACTGACGGCCACCGCCGCGGCCGGTGACTCCGCCACCGTGCACCGCCAGGACCAGGTGCTCGACATGCCCGGTGCCGCCATCGACACCTCATACTTCACCTCGGGCGGCGGGGAGAGACGCCCCGCCGTCCTCATCGGGCACGGCTTCGGCGGCAGCAAGGACGACGTCCGGGCGCAGGCCGAGCGGCTGGCCCGCGACGGCTACGCCGTCCTGACCTGGTCGGCGCGCGGCTTCGGCCGCTCCGGCGGCCGGATCGGGCTGAACGACCCCGACCACGAGGTCAAGGACGTCTCCCGGCTCATCGACTGGCTCGCGACCCGGCCCGAGGTGCGGCTCGACGCGAACGGTGACCCGCGCGTAGGCGTGACCGGCGGCTCCTACGGCGGGGCCATCTCCCTGCTGGCCGCCGGATACGACCCGCGCGTGGACGCCATCGCCCCGCAGATCACCTACTGGAACCTCGCGGACTCGCTCTTCCCGAACGACGTGTTCAAGAAGCTGTGGGCCGGCCTCTTCTTCACCACCGGCTCCGCGGGCGGGATGCAGCCGGGTCAGGCCGGAGCCCAGGCGCGCCCCGGGGCCGCCGACCCGCTCGCCGCGCCCGGCTGCGGGCGGTTCCAGCCCGAGCTGTGCGCCATGTACGAGCGGGTCGCGGTGGCCGGCAAGCCCGACGCCGAGGCCCGCGCCCTGCTGGAGAAGCGCAGCCCGTCGGCGGTCGGCGACCAGATCAAGGTCCCGACCCTCATCGTGCAGGGCCAGGACGATTCCCTCTTCCCGCTCGACCAGGCAGACGCCATGGCCAAGGCCATCGCCGCGAACGGCGCGCCCGTCTCCGTGGACTGGGCGGCCGGCGGACACGACGGCGGGATGCGCGAGGCCGACCGGGTCGGTGACCGGGTCAAGGCCTGGTTCGACCGCTACCTCAAGGACGACGAGGCAGTGGCGACCGGACCGGCGTTCCGCGTCACGCGCTCCGGCGGCATCGACTCCACCGACGGCGAGGTCAAACTGCGCGGGGCGAGCGGCGACAGCTACCCGGGTCTGCGGTCGGAACCGCGGGAGTTCGCCCTGGCCGGCCGGGAGCAGAGCTTCGGCAATCCGGCGGGCGGGGCGCCGCCGGCGCTGTCCTCGCTGCCCGGCATCGGCGGACAGCTCGCCGCCTTCGGAGCCGGGCTCTCGCTGGACTTCCCCGGGCAGAACGCCCGGTTCGAGACGGAGCCGCTGGACGCCGGGCTGCGGATCACGGGGACCCCGACCGTCACCCTGAAGGTGAGGTCGACGGCTGCGGACGGTTCGGCCGTGCTGTTCGGCAAGGTGTTCGACGTCGGGCCCGACGGCCGCCAGCAAGTGCTGCCGAATCAGCTGGTCGCCCCGGTGCGGGTGGAGAACGCCGGACAGGACGCGGCCGTCGAGCTGCGGCTCCCGGCGATCGATCACGCCGTCGAGGCCGGGCACCGGCTGCGGCTCGTGGTCGCCGCCACCGATCTCGGGTACGCGTCGCCGGCCGCGCCCGCCACGTACACCGTCTCGGCGCAGGGCCCGCTGGCCGTGCCCGTCGCGGACGGGGTACGGACCGCCTCGGCGGGGCTGCCCGCCTGGACCTGGGGGCTGCCGCTCGCGGCTCTGGCGCTGGCCGCGGGGTTGTTGGGAGTCCGGAGGACCGGCGGGGGCCGCGCCCGGGTGCGGGCGGGAGAACCGCAGCCCGAACCCGCGCTGGCCGACGTACCACTGGAAATCACCGGGCTGACGAAGCGCTACGCGAAGGCGCAGGACCGCTACGCCGTGCGGGACCTGTCCTTCCGGGTGGAGAAGGGACAGGTGCTCGGTCTGCTCGGGCCCAACGGTGCGGGCAAGACCACCACGCTGCGGATGCTGATGGGCCTGATCTCTCCGGACGCCGGGGAGATCCGGGTGTTCGGGCACGCGGTACGGGCCGGGGCGCCGGTGCTGTCGCGGGTCGGGGCGTTCGTGGAGGGCGCCGGCTTCCTGCCGCACCTGACGGGGCGCGCCAATCTGGAGCTGTACTGGCAGGCGACCGGCCGCCCCGCCGAGGACTCGCACATGGCGGAGGCGCTGGAGATCGCCGGGCTCGGCGACGCGCTGGAGCGCGCGGTGCGCACGTACTCGCAGGGCATGCGGCAGCGGCTCGCCATCGCGCAGGCCATGCTCGGCATGCCGGACCTGCTGATCCTCGACGAGCCGACGAACGGTCTGGACCCGCCGCAGATCCGCGAGATGCGGGACGTGATGATCCGTTACGCGGCGGGCGGGCGGACGGTCATCGTCTCCAGCCACCTGCTGTCGGAGGTGGAGCAGTCCTGCACGCACCTGGTGGTCATGGACCGCGGGCAGCGGGTGGCGGCCGGCGAGGTCGCCGAGATCACCGGCGGCGGGGACACCCTGCTGGTGACACTGGCCGAGCGCGTGGACGAAGGGATCGTGGAGAAGGTGGCCGCTCTGGAGGGAGTGGGTTCGGTGGTGCGCGCCGAGGACGGGCTGCTCGTACGGCTCGAAGGCGCGACGGCCGCCGCGCTGATCGCGGAACTCGTACGGCTGGAGGTGCCGGTGAGCGGAGTCGGTCCGCACCGCCGGCTGGAGGACGCCTTCCTCACCCTGATCGGAGGTCCGGCGTGAGTACGTCAGACGTGAGTACGGTCCAGGAGGTGGCCCCGGGCTACCACGCGGGCCGGACGCTGCCGCTGCGCGTGGAGGCGCTGCGGCAGTGGCGCCGGCGGCGGACGCTGGTGATGGGCGGGGTGCTGGCCGCGCTGCCGTTCGTCCTGATGATCGCGTTCGCGGTGGGCGGGGGTCCGGGCGGCGGCCCGGGCGGCGACGGCCGCATCACGCTCATCGACACGGCGACGGCCTCGGGCGCGAACTTCGCCGCCACCTGCCTGTTCGTGTCGGCCGGGTTCCTGCTGGTGGTGCCGGTGGCGCTGTTCTGCGGGGACACGGTCGCGTCGGAGGCCGGCTGGTCCTCGCTGCGCTACCTGCTGGCCTCGCCGGTGCCGCGGGCGCGGCTGCTGTGGAGCAAGCTGGTGGTCGCGCTCGGCTTCAGCCTGGCGGCGATGGTGCTGCTGCCGGTGGTGGCGCTGGCTGCGGGCACGGCCGCGTACGGGTGGGGACCGCTGAAGCTGCCGACGGGCGGCTCGCTGGCGGCCGGGGACACCGTGGGGCGGCTCGCGCTGGCCGTCGCGTTCGTTTTCGTGTCGCAGCTGGTCACGGCCGGGCTGGCGTTCTGGCTGTCGACCCGTACGGACGCGCCGCTGGGCGCGGTGGGCGGGGCGGTCGGGCTGACCATCGTGGGGAACGTGCTCGACGCGGTGACCGCGCTGGGGTCGTGGCGGGAGTTCTTGCCGGCGCACTGGCAGTTCGCCTGGGCCGACGCCTTGCAGCCGCAGCTGGAGTGGGGCGGGATGATCAAGGGGGCGGCGGTGTCGGTGTCGTACGCGGTGGTGCTGTTCGCCCTCGCGTTCCGGGGGTTCTCCCGCAAGGACATCGTGTCCTAGGCGCAGGTCAGGTCCTGCGGGAGAACCCGGGGCTGGTGTCAGCCGACGCCCGGAGTCAGCCAACTCCGGGTGTCAGCCGACTCCGGGTGTCAGCCCACGCCGGGTGCCACGGCGTCGATCTCGGCCAGCAGTTCGGGCTCCAGCGGGCGGTCGGCGACGGCCGCGTTGGCGCGGACCTGCTCGGCGGAGGTGGCGCCGGCGATGACCGAGGCGCAGCCCGGCTGGGCGGAGAGCCAGCCGATGGCGAGGTCCAGGACGGTGCGGCCGTGCTTCTCGGCGATGACGGCCAGCGCCTCGACGGTGTCGAGGCGCTCCTCGGTGAGGTACGCGTCTCGGCCTTCGAGGCGGGAGCCTGCCGGTACCGGCGCGCCCCGGCGGATCTTGCCGGTGAGCAGGCCGTTGGCGAGCGGGAAGTACGGCAGCACGCCGACGCCGTAGTTCAGGGCGGCCGGAACCAGCTCGCGCTCCGCCGACCGCTGGAGCAGTGACCACTCGTTCTGCGCGGAGACGAAGGGCGCCGAGCCGGTCTCCCGGGCGACGTGGGCGGCTTCGGCGAGCTGCCAGCCGCTGAAGTTGGAGTGGCCGATGTAGCGGATCTTGCCCTCGGCGACGAGCTCGGTGAGCGCGGCCAGGGTCTCGGCGACCGGGACGGTGGGGTCGGGGCTGTGCAGCTGGTAGAGGTCGATGTGGTCGGTCACCAGGCGGCGCAGGGACTCCTCGACAGCGCGCCGGATGTAGGCGCGGCCGCCCCGGGAGCCGGCGGCGGCTCCGTAACCCATGTCCATGCCGGCGAAGCCGAACTTGGTGGCGAGGACGACCTGGTCCCGGCGGCCCTTGAGGGCCTGGCCGAGGTGGGTTTCGGAGCCTCCGAGTCCGCCGTAGATGTCGGCGGTGTCGAGGAGGGTGATGCCCGCGTCGAGGGCGGCGTCGACCACGGCGCGGGTGGCCCGGGCGTCGAGGCGGCCGCCGAAATTGTTGCAGCCGAGCCCGACGGCGGACACCTGCAGACCTGAACTGCCAAGGGGGAGATGGCGCATGGGTTCCGTTCCTCCACTCACGACACTGACACTCATGAACACTCACGAGCGATCACACGAAGTTACCCCGCCGGCCGTGCCGCCCGGCGGCCGTGAGCACCCGCCTCCGCCTCACTCGAGGGTGACCACGGGCCCTGCCGCCCGGACCAGTACGTCGAGGACGACGCCGGCCTCGCCGACGGGCAGGTCGAGGCTCTCGTCGGGGGCGTTGCGGTCCAGGACGCCGAGCGGGACGCCGTCGGCGAAGACGTACCCGCGGTCGCCGAGGCCGTCGATCTGCACCGGCATGGCGGGGCGCGGGCCGGTGACGGTGGTGCGGTAGTGGATCAGACCGTGGTCCTGGCCGAGCTTCTCCATGGATTCGGGCGCGGGGCGCAGCACTGGCGGGCCGGCGAGGACGTCGAGGTGGGCGAGGAGCGGCGCCGTCCCCGCGGGGACGGCGAGGGCGGGCGTGATCCGCGACGGCGGCTGCGGCAGCGGACCGTCCGGGAGCGGGACGTACTTGCCGATGACCTCGCGGAACGCGTGGAACGTCGGGGTCAGTTCGCCGGCCTCGCCGATGGGTGCGTCGTAGTCGTAGCTGGTGACGGTGGGCTGGTAGCCGGGGTCTGCGGGGCGGGAGCCGGTGTGGTTGGCGCCGGCCCAGAAGCCGAAGTTGGTGCCGCCGTGAGCCGTCTAGAGGTTGACGGAGGCGCCGGTGGCGAGGAGTTCGTCGAGCGACTGCGCCGCCTCCTCGACAGCGCGGACGTGGTGCTCCTCGCCCCAGTGGTCGAACCAGCCGATCCAGAACTCCATGGCGGCGAGCGGGCCGCTCCGCTGGTAGCGGCGCAGGTGGGCGAGGCGTTCGGCGGGTTTGGCGCCGAAGGTGGCGGTGGCCAGCCGGCCGGGCACCATCCCGCCTTGGAGCATGGCGCTCTCGGGGCCGTCGGCGGTGAACAGCAGGCAGTCCACACCGCGTTCGACGAGGGCCTGTTCCACGTGGGCGCGGTAGCGGGTGTCGTTGCCGTACGAGCCGTACTCGTTCTCGATCTGTACGGCGACGACCGGTCCGCCGCGGCTCGCGAGCAGGGCAGCAGTTCGGGGACGACGAGGTCGAACCAGCCGTCCACCTCTGCCTCGAAGCGCGGGTCTGAGCAGCGCAGGTGGAGGCCGTCCACCGCGAGCAGCCGGGCGGGCAGGCCCCCGAACTCCCATTCGGCGCAGATGTACGGGCCGGGGCGGATGATCGCGTCGAGTCCGAGGTCCTGCGCGATGCGCAGGAAGCGGCCGAGGTCGCGCCAACCGGTGAAGTCGCCCTTGCCGGGAGCCGTCTCGTGGAAGCTCCAGGGGACGTAGGTGAAGTAGTGCCTGGTCGTGCGTGAGCATGCGCTGACTCTCGGGAGAGGTCGAGAAAGACCATAGGGGGATCTTCCTTGAGGCCACATGTAGACCAGCGTCAGGCACAGGTGCTCGCGCTCGTCCAGGAGCGGGGCAGCGCGCGCGTCACGGACCTGGCCCAGGAGCTCGGCGTCTCCCCGGTGACCCTGCGGCGGGACATCGAGACGATGGCGGCGCGGGGCGAAATCCTGCGGATGCACGGGGTGATCAGCCGGATGGAACCGGGCCGGACGGCGTTCGCCGCCACATCGGCCGCGTCGGCGGCGTCCGGGACGCGGGCCCGCACCGCGGCCGGCGCATCCAGCCCCTCGGCCGAGGGGCTGGTGATCGGGATGGTGGTGCCGACGACCGAGTACTACTACGCCGAAGTCGTACGGGCGGCCCGCGCGGTGGTCGAGGCGCGGGGCGCGCGCCTGAGGGTGGGACTGACCCGGTACCTGTCGGGCGAGGACCGGACCCAGGCGGACCGGCTGCTGTCCACCGGGGCGGACGGGCTGCTGCTGACGCCGAACTGGGACTCCGGCGCGCCCGGTCCGGGCGAGGGGGCATGGACGGCGGAACTGCCGGTTCCCACCGTGCTGGTGGAGCGGTGGGCCCCCCGCCGGGGCCTCCGGCGGCGGGTCTGGACCGTGTGACCTCGGACCACGCGCACGGCGCGGCGCGGGCGGTGCAGCACCTGGTGGAACTGGGGCACCGGCGGATCGCGCTGGCCAGCCGGGAGACGGCGACGACGGCGCGGCTGCGGGCCGGGTACGAGGCGGCCGTCGCCGCGCTCGGACTGGAGCCGGCGCCCGCGTGGCCGGCGGCCGGGGCCGGGCCGCTGTCGGACGCGGACCTGTTCGCCCGGACGCTGGACTACCTGCACGAGGCGGTGGCCAAGGGCGGGGTGACCGCGGCCCTGATCCACAGCGACACCGACGCGATCATGCTGATCCCGCGGCTCCAGGCGCGGGGCGTGCGGGTGCCCGAGGACCTGGCGGTGATCACGTACGACGACGAGGTGGCTGGGCTGGCCGACGTCGCGCTGTCGGCGGTGGCGCCGGCCAAGGGCGAGGTGGGCGCGCGGGCCGCGGGGCTGCTGCTGGACCGGCTGACGGCGGCCGGGACGGCGCAGGAGGGCACCCGGCAGCACCTGGAACTGCTTCCGCGGCTGACGATCCGCTCGTAGGGCACGGGCGGGGCGGGCGGGGCGAGTGACCGTTTCGATCGAGCCGCGCGTTCACTCGCGGCGACGGGCACGCACCAGCCCCGCCAGGTACTCCCGGCCCCCCGCGAGCTGTTCCGGCAGCTCGGCGGCGCCGGGGTGCCAGCGCTTCTCGTACTCCCAGCACAGCCAGCCGTCCGGATCGGCGGCGGCCGCGGCCTCGGCGAGCGGCAGTACTCCGGCGCCGAGCCCGAGCGGGGTCGGCTCCCCCGCCGACGCCACGTCCTTCACCTGTACGTAGCCCAGGTGCGCGGCGAGGGTCCGCCGCGACTCGGCCGGCGGCTCGCCACCGAGCCAGGTGTGCAGTACGTCCCACACTGCGCCCGTGCTCGGATGGGCGACCCGGTCGAGCACCCGGGCGGTGGCGGCCGCGGTGCGGTGCGAGTCGTGGGTTTCCAGCAGGATCCGCACCCCGTGGCGCTCGGCGAACGGGGCCGCGGCCAGCAGTCGGCGTACCGCGTGGTCGTCGGCGGCCGGGGCGGGCTGGTCGCCGCCGCCGGGGAAGACCCGGACGTAGGGGGCACGGAGGTCGGCGGCGAGCCCGATCAGGGCCCGGATCTCGGCGAGTACCGGCTCGTCCGGGCCGGCGGCCGCCACCCTCGCGTATCCCGCGACCCCCAGGACGGCGACCCCGGCGGCGGCCAGGGTCCGCAGTCCGACGGCGCGGTCGCCGGCCGGGCTGCCGGGGTGCAGGGGCTCCTCGGGGTGGGCGCGCAGCTCCAGGCCGTCGTACCCGTGGGCGGCGGCGAGTTCGGCGCTGCGCGCGAGCGGCGTGCCGGGCAGACCGAGCGTGGAGAACGCGTACCTCACGGACGGCTCCCCTCATGCCGGGGCGGCGGCGCGGTGGAGCCGCGCACCATCAGCTCGGCGGGCAGCGTCGTGATCCCGCCGGGCGGCAGCGGTCTGCGGCCGGTGACGAACTGCGCGGCGAGCGCGCCCGCCTCGCGCAGCGGCACGCGCACCGTGGTGAGCGGGGGCGCGGTGTCGAGGCAGACGGGCAGGTCGTCGAAGCCGGCGACGGAGACGTCTTCGGGGATGCGCAGGCCGGCCTCGCGCAGCGCGGCGGCGACTCCTGTGGCGACGGTGTCGTTGGCCGCGGCGACGACGGTGAAGGGGGCCCCGCGGCGCAGCAGTTCACGGGCGGCGTCGTACCCGGCGGACCGCTGGAGGCCGGCGTGGACGGTGAGGTCGGCGCAGCGGTCGGGCAGGCCGGGGTCGCGCCGATGCAGGGCTTCGTGGTGTCCGGCGAGGCGCTCCCGGGTGGTGCTCAGCCCCGGCGGACCGGCGACGTAGGCGATGCGGCGGTGGCCGAGCGACAGCAGGTGCTCGGCGAGGCGGAAGGCGCCGCCGTGGTCGTCGAACATGACGGTGGCGACGGGGAGTCCGGCGGGCACGGGCAGCGGGGGGCGGCCGCACAGGACCACCGGTGCCCCGGTGGCGGCGATCCGCGCGAGCCGGGCGGCGAGCGCGAGGGTGTGCCCCGGTTCCTCGACGGCGCTGCCGGTGAGGACGACTCCGCCGGCCCGCTGGCCCTCCAGGAGCGTGAGGTGGGCGAGCTCGGTCGCGGCGTCGCCCTCGGTGTTGCAGACGACGGCGAGACGGCGGGCGCCGGATTGCCCGGCGGGCGAGAGGGCGCTCTGGAAGGAGCCGGCGAGGATCCCGAAGAAGCTGTCGGCGATGTCGTGGACGAGGACGCCGACGAGGTCGGAGGGGGTGGCGGCCGCGAGCGCGCGGGCGGGGCCGTTGGCGATGTAACCGAGGTCTTCGACGGCCTGTTCCACACGGGTCCGGGTGGCGCCGGCCACCGGGTATCCGCCGTTCAGTACGCGCGAGACCGTCGCGGGCGACACGCCTGCCTGCGCCGCGACCTCGGCGAGGGTCACCGCCATCCGTACCCCTCCTTCTCTCTCGTCCGTCTCGTTGCCTTGTCGTGCTGCCGCGGGCTCATCGTCTCATCCGTGTGTGGATCTCCATGGTCGCGTATTCAGGAAGCGCTTTCCATCACCCGAAAGGGTCTTGCAGACCGTTGATGGATGACCCTAGCCTGATCGGAATGAAAGCGCTTTCTATCGTCGGCGGAGGAGGGGGACACCGTGGAGCGCAAGACCATCGAGATCGGCCTCGGCAACGGCACGGTCCTGTGGCCGGAGCCGGTGCTCGCGGCCGTCCTGGCCGATCCCGAGACCGAGGTCCATGTCGACGCGAAGGTCACCGGGGCCAGGGAGGCGGCCGTCCGGCAGGCCATAGCGGCGGGCAAGCACGTCTACTGCGAGAAGCCGACCACCCTGAGCTTCGAGTCCTCGCTGGAGCTGGCGCGGCTGGCCGCCGGGGCCGGGGTCAAGCACGGCGTGGTCCAGGACAAGCTGTTCCTGCCGGGCCTGCCGAAGCTCGAACGATTGATCGAGGGCGGGTTCTTCGACGAGGTCCTGTCCGTGCGCGAGGAGTTCGGCTACGGGGCCTTCGAGGGTGACTGGCAGCCCGCCGAGCGGGCGGGCTGCCCGAGGGCGACCGGGACCTGGTCGGGGCGCGCCGCCGGATCGCCGACATCCTGGGCGGGCTCGCGCCGTGGGCCGCCGCGCGCGGGGTGCGGCTGGGGATCGAGCCGTTGCGTCCGATGTACGCCTCGGACCGCTGTGTGGTCTCCACGCTCGGTCAGGCCCTGGACATCGCCGAGCAGTTCCCGGCGCGGGAGGTGGGGGTGGTGGCCGACTGGGTGACTCCGCTGCCCGAGGGCGTGCTGCCTGGCCGGGGGCAGTTGGGGGACGGCTGCATCGACCTGCGGGGTTTCCCGGAGCTGGCCGACGCGGCCGGATACCGGGGCCCGGTGGAGGTGGAGATCTTCCCCGGCGCTGTGGGCCCGGGACGGCGGGGACGTACTGCGGGAGGTGATCGACCGCTACCGCGAACACGTCGCGTGCGGCGGGCGCGGCCCCGGCCGGAAACTCGCTTCGCCCCTTGCCGCGATCCCCCTACTGTGGCGCGGTGACGACTCAGGTGATCGTGCTCAACGGCGGCTCCAGCTCGGGCAAGTCCGGGATCGCCCGGTGCCTGCAGGCCGTTCTGCCGGATCCGTGGCTGGCCTTCGGTGTCGACACGCTCATCGACGCGATGCCCGCGTCCCTGCGCAATGCGGACGCGTGGATCGAGTTCGCCCCGGGCGGCGAGGTGGTCGTCGGGCCGGAGTTCCGGGCGCTGGAAGCGGCATGGATCGAGGGGATCGCCGCCATGGCGCGCGCGGGTGCCCGGGTCGTCGTCGATGAGGTGTTCCTCGGCGGAGCGCAGTCCCAGCAGCGTTGGCAGCAGGCTTTGGGCGGGCTGCGGGTGTTGTGGGTCGGCGTCCGTTGCGAGAGCGCGGTCGCGGCGGGCCGCGAGGTGGCACGGGGCGACCGGGACATCGGGATGGCCGTGTCGCAGGCGGACATGGTCCACACGGGCGTGCTCTACGACGTCGAGGTGGACACGACGCACACCGAGTCGATGGAGTGCGCGCGGGCCATCGCCGCACGTGTCGAGTAGCTCGGCGCCCGGTGGCCGGCACGGGCCGACGGGACGAAGCCCGGGGCGGTAAAAGCCTGGGCCGAAGCGTGAAATAGCGTGCCCTCCATGGATCAGGAGTACATGGCCGGGGACGGCGAAGGCGCAGGCAGACGGCGGTTCCTCGCCATCGCGACGGGCGCGGCCACGGCAGCCGGGCTCGGTACGGTGGCCGGCTGCGCGAGCGGCGACGCCGGCGGGGCGAACATGGTGGACGGGGCGGGGTCCGGCAAGAACCCGAAGCCGTCCGGAGCGCCGGGCAAGGACGGGCCGCACGGCTTCGACGTCAAGGCCGAGAACGCCCGCCCCGCAAACGCCGACTGGCACGTGACCAAGGCCGGACCGGCGCGGGCCATCGAGGGGTTCGCGGACAAGGTCAGCGTGCTGCCCGGCGAGTCGTTCGGACTGCACGTGTCCACCACCGCGCCCCGGTTCACGGTCTCCGCCTACCGGATGGGCTGGTACGGCGGCGCCCGCGCCCGCCTGGTGTGGCGCTCCGAGGCGCTGCCCGGCGTGCGGCAGCCCGAGCACACCGTGGACCCCGGGACCCGGATGGTCCGCACCCGATGGGCCCGCACCACCACCGTCGAGACCAAGGACTGGCCCGAGGGCTGCTACCTGCTGCGGCTGGATGCGCAGGGCGGCGAGGGTCAGCGGTTCGTTCCGGTGACCGTCCGCTCGGCGGCCACGACAGGACGTACGGTCGTGGTCAACGCCGTGGCCACCTGGCAGGCGTACAACCGGTGGGGCGGCTACGGCAGCTACGACGGCCCCAACGGCGGCTACGCCTCGCGCTCGCTCGCCGTGTCCTTCGACCGCCCCTACGAGTACGACGACGGCGCGGGCCTGTTCCTCGTGTACGAGGCGCCGCTGCTCGCGCTCGCCGAGCGGCTCGGCATACCCCTGGCCTACACGACGACCACCGACGTGGCCCGGGAGAAGCGCCTCCTGGAGGGCGCCTCGGCGGTGCTCTCGCTCGGCCACGACGAGTACTGGTCGCCCGAGCAGCGCGCCCACTTCACCGCCGCCCGCGACGCCGGGACGAACATCGCGATCCTGGGGGCGAACTGCTGCTTCCGCCGTATCCGGCTGGAGCCCTCCGACCTGGGGCCGGACCGTACGCTGGTCTGCTACAAGTCCTCCTACGACCAGGACCCCGGTTTCAAACGCGGCCATCCGGCCACCGTCGACTTCCGCTCGCCGCCGGCCGCGGACCCGGAGAGCTCGCTGCTGGGCGTGATCTACGACGGCTACCCGGTGGACGCCCCGTACATCGTGACGAACCCGGGCCACTGGCTGTTCGAGGGCACCGGGGCCAAGGCGGGCGACCGTTTCGCGCACCTGGTCGGCGTGGAGTACGACAAGGTCAACACCGGTTTCCCGACGCCCCGTCCGATCGAGATCCTGGCCCACTCCCCCGTGGTCTGCGAGGGCCGCCCCAGCCACCAGGACACGGCGTACTACACGGTGCCGAGCGGCGCCGGGGTCTTCGCGACCGGGACGATGCGGTGGGTGGAGGCCCTCGACGCGACGGGCGACGGGCGCAGCGGCGCCAACCACGGCCTGGACGCACGGTCGGGGGCGCTGACCACCCGGGTGACGGAGAACCTGCTGCGGACCTTCGCCGCGGGCCCGGCCGGCCGCACCCACCCGGCGCAAGACAACGTCAAGGCGGTTTACGGGGGTTCGTGATGGCGCGATTGCGGTGGACTCCACCCGGAAGGGCTGTTTAGGATCACGTCACGGCATCGCGTGTCGGTCACCGACCGGGTGAGGCATGGAGGCGCCGTGACGTGCCTTTCGGAGGCATCCATACATGTCGGTACAGCTGAACCACACGATCGTCCACTCCCGTGACAACCGGGAGTCCGCCGAGTTCCTGGCGCACGTTCTCGGCCTCGAGGTCGGAACCGAGTGGGGACCGTTCATCCCCGTCGAAACCGCGAACGGCGTCACCCTGGACTTCGCGACCATCCCGGCCGCGTCCATCAGCGTGCAGCACTACGCCTTCCTGATCTCGGAGGCGGAGTTCGACGCCTCGTTCGAGAAGATCCAGGCCGCCGGGATCCCGTACTTCGCGGACCCGCACCGCAAGCACCCGGGCGAGATCAACCACAACGACGGCGGCCGCGGGGTCTACTTCCTGGACCCCAGCGGTCACGCGATGGAGATCATCACCCGCCCGTACGGCTACCAGCCGGACCCTGCCGAGTAGGCCGAAGGCCGGTCCCCCCTTCGCCGTGAACCCGGCGGGCGTGCGCCTCCTGCCCGCCGGGGAGCGGCCGGACGATGCGCGGATGCGGCAAGTCGCGGACGAGGGCCAATACGGGGGGCGGGCAGCCGGGGGTGGCGGCCCGCCGCGTCCCGTACCCCTGCCTGCGGGTCGGCGAGGAGGCGGAGCACCGGTTCCGCGGACAGCCGCGGGTCGGTGGCGGCCCGCTGCCGGACTTTCTCCTGCCCGTCCCGGCTGAAGCGTTCCACCAGCCCGGCCGTCGAGTCCGGGTCGTCGAGCGCCGGCTGCCGAAGCCGCGGGTGCGGGGCCTCGGCGAAGCGGAGCAGGTCGCGCCGCGGGAAGTTCGGTTGCCCGTACGGCCGGTCGGGCGCGGAGAAGCTCCCGTTCCACCACTGCCACACCTCGAGCAGCATCTCGGCGGGCGCGTCGTCACACTTCTCGGCGAGGAAGAGCCGTACGACCCGGTCCTCGTCCCGCGCCAGCCGCCGGGCCGTCGCCACGCTGCTGCGCACCAGCAGGTGCGCCGAGCCCGCGAGGCGTCGCATCGCCTCCGGGTCCTCGTGCAGGGCCACCACCCACGGGACCGGATTCCGCATCCCGCCGGGGGCGACGTCCACGGCCCCGGCGGCCCGGTTGCGGCTCAAGCCGTCCAGCCAGTCCGGGGCAGCCTGCTTCCCGCGTCCTCGCCGTACTCCAGGCGGCCCCAGACCTCGTCAGTCGCCCGCTCGTGCTCCATCCACCGGAAGGTAGACGATGTTCGCCGCGCCGGTGTCCGGGTGGATCGCGATGCGCGTGCGCACGCCATAGACCTCGCGCAGCAGTTCCTCCGTGAGGACCGCGTCCGGTGTCCCGGAGGCGGCCACCCGCCCGTCGCGGACCACGTACAGCCGGTCGCAGAAGGCGGCGGCGAGGTTGAGGTCGTGCAGGACGAGCAGCCCGGTCGCGGGCAGGGAGCGGACCAGGGCCAGGATCTCCAGCTGGTAGCGGATGTCCAGGTGGTTGGTCGGTTCGTCGAGGGCGAGCAGGCCGGCGTCCTGGACGAGGGCGCGGGCCACCAGGGCGCGCTGGCGTTCGCCGCCGGAGAGCTCCTCGAAGCGGCGCGCGGCAAAGCCGGCCGCACCCACGGTCTCCAGGGCCTCGGCGACCCTGCGCGCGTCGTCCGGGCCGTCCTGTTCCCAGAACCGCTTGTGGGGGCTGCGCCCCATGGCCACGACCTCGCGCACGGTCAGCCCGAAGGTGCCGCCGGCGTCCTGCGGCACGACCGCCACCCGCCGGGCGCGGTCCTTGACCCCCAGCTCGGCCACGTCCACGCCGTCCAGCAGTACGCGGCCGGCCGCGGGCCGCAGAGCGCCGTAGACGCAGCGCAGCAGCGTCGTCTTGCCACTGCCGTTGGGGCCGACCACGCCGACCGTCTCGCCGGGGCGGGCGATGAGGTCGACTCCGTGCAGCAGCGTGTGCCCGTCGGTCTCGTAACGCACGGCCTCTACCGCGAGTTCCAGCGGCCGGGATCCCGGTCCCGCCGTCATCCCGCCACCCCCTCGGTACGGGTGGACCTGCGCAGCAGCCACAGGAAACACGGTCCGCCGACCAGCGCCGTGACCACGCCGACCGGGATCTCCTCGGGCGCGGCGGCGGTACGGGCGACCAGGTCGGCCAGGGTCAGGAACACCGCCCCGCCCAGCGCGGCCACCGGCAGCAGCGCGCGGTGTCCGGCGCCGACGACCATCCGGGCGGCGTGCGGAACCATCAGCCCCACGAAGCCGATCGCCCCGCTGTACGCCACCAGAACCCCGATGACCAGGGAGGTCAGGACGAACACGGCGGCGCGGAACCGTCCGGTGTCCAGGCCCAGCGTCCGCGCGCCCTCCTCGCCCGCGAGCAGCAGGTCGAGCGGCCTGGCCAGGGCGATGAGCAGGCCGGTGCCGACGAGGAGCCCGGCGGCGGGCAGGGCCAGTTCGTCCCAGCGGGCGCCGCCCAGGCCGCCGAGGGTCCAGAACAGGACGCTGCGGATCTGGTCGGGGTGCGCGGCGAGCACCAGTACCAGGCTGGTGAGGGCGGACAGGACGTACTGGACGGCGACCCCGGCGAGGATCAGCCGGCCGGTGCTCATGGTGCCGCCGCGCCGGGCCAAGGCGTAGACGGCGACGAGCGCGCCCATCGACCCGGCGAAGGCGGCGAGCGGCACCCCCACGCCGCTGGCGATGCCCCCGGCTCCCGCACCCGCCCCCGCCCCCGCCCCCGCCCCGAGCACGATGACCGCGACCGCACCCGCCGAGGCCCCTGAGGAGGCCCCGAGCAGGAAGGGGTCGGCCAGCTGGTTGCGTACGAGGGCCTGCAGCACGGTGCCCGCGACGGCCAGCCCGGCGCCGACGAAGGCCCCGAGCAGCACCCGTGGCATGCGTACGTCCCACACGATGGAACCAAAGGCTCCGCTGCCCGGGCCCGGTCCGGCGAGCAGGATGTCGAGCACCTGGCCGGGGGCGATCCGTACCGGCCCGAGGGCCAGGCCCGCGACGGCGGACGCGGCCAGTGCGCAGGCGAGCACGACGAGGACGAGCGGGGTGCGGCGCCGCCTCACGCGGCGTCGGGGTGGAGCTGGCGGGCCAGGGACTCGACGGCGTCGGCGACGCGTACGCCGAGCACGGCCGAGGACAGCGGGAGCACGACGAAGCGCTGGTTCTTGATCGCGGGAACCTGCGCCAGCGCCGGGTCGTTCAACAGGCGCTGCTTCTTGGCTTCGACGGTGGTGCCGCCGTAGTCGTAGATGAGGACCACCTCGGGCCGGCGCTCGATGACCTTCTCCCACGACACGTCACCGAAGGTGTCCTTGAGGTCGGCGAAGGCGTTCGTCCCGCCGGCCAGCGAGACGATCTGATTGCCGATTCCGTTGCCTCCCGAGGTGAAGGCGGAGGCCTCGCCGGAGTCGTAGACGAAGACGGACGGCTTGGCCCGGCCCTTCACCCGCGCGGTGACGGCGTCGATGCGGCGCTGCTCGTCCTCGATGAGCTCGGCGCCGCGCTCGGGTACGCCGAAGGTCCGCGCCACCTCGGTGATCTCGGTCTTGAGCTGGTCGAGGCCGACCGGCCCCTCGGTGCAGTACTCCACGCTGAGCCGCGAGTTGATGCCGGACTTGGCGAGTCCCTCGCGGTCGCGGCCCTGGGCCTTGTCGAAAGCGCTGGAGTAACCCCCGTAGACGAAGTCGGGGTTGGCTCCGAGGAGGATCTCCTTGGAGGGGTACTCCTTGGCCAGCACCTTGAGCTCGTCGTAGGCGGGCCGGTAGGCGGGGAGCACCGCGTCGTCCAGGTAGGCGGTCCCGGCGATCTTCTCCTCCAGCCCGAGGGCGAGGAGGATCTCGGTCGCGTGCTGGTTCATGGTGACGGCCCGTCGGGGCGGGGCCTGGTAGGTGCTGGTCGTCCCGCAGTTCGTGACGGTGTACGGGAATCCGGGCCCGGCGGTGGCTCCTGACGGCCGGTCCCCCGCATTCGGGGAGCCGCCGCAGGCGGCCAGGGGTATCAGCAGTGAAACCGGCACACATGCGCGCAGGAGGGCGCGGGAACGCGACATCGCGAAGCCTCTCCGGGGGATCCGCGTCCCCTGGCCGAAGTGAAGAGGCGGTGCGTCAGTGTCTGACTCCCGGTTCCCGCGGGCGGGCTCCGGTCACAGTGGCGGGACCGCACCGGATTCGCACCGGTTTCCTGTCCTGCACCGCCTGGGATGACCCGCCCCAGTCTGCCAGACGCCGGCCGACGGGCCCCGCGGGGAAACGACGAACGCCCAGGGCGAGGGATCTCGCGCCTGGGCGTCCACGGTTGGGCGTTCACGACAGAGCCGTTGTACAGCGTTGCAGGGGCGGCAGGATTCGAACCTGCGGCCTTCGGTTTTGGAGACCGGCGCTCTGACCAGCTGAGCTACACCCCTTCGGTGGGACCAACCATGGCACGACGCAGGCCGAAGATCCACCGAATTCAGGGGTCAACTCGCGGGAATCTCGGCGCCGGTGTGCGCGCCGGCGGACCGCAGCCAGGCGATCAAGGGTCCGTCTTCGCTGGTCAGAGCAATATCGAGAGGTGTCAGGCCGCCGTGGCCGATCCAGTCGACGTCCGCGCCTTGAGACAGCAGGTATTGGGCTGTGGACAGCCGGCCTCCGTGACAGGCCCCCCAGAAGGCACTCGTGACGTCTTCCCGGGGCACGCCGGCGGCGAGGAACTCCTCGACGCGTTCCAGGAGTCCGAGGGCCGCGGCGTCCTCGAGGCCGGGGCGGGCGCCGTGCTCGATGAGGCGGCGCGCGGCGCGCCACTGGCCGAAGCCCGTCGCGTCGGCGAGCGGGGTGCCGCCGCCGAGGAGGCCGCCCGGCGCCTCGATGTCGGCGCCCACCGCGATGAGGGCGTCGACGGCGGCCACGTCGTCGTTGCTGGCGGCCCAGTGCAGCGGGGTCTCCGCGTGCGCCCCGACGAACCGGGCCCCGGGGTCCGCCCCGGCGGCGACGAGGGCGTGGATCACCTCCGTGGTCTGCGGGTAGTGGCCAGGCCAGTCGGTCGCGACGTGCAGCAGGCTGCGCTCCCCGGCCGCCGCGCCCCGCCGCACGATGCGGCAGGTCGCGAGCCCGGGGTGCGCGTCCAGGAGTCGCCGCAGCTCCGACAGGTCGCCGGCGCGGATCGCGGCCGAGACGGAGACGGCGAGCGGGTCGCCGGATTCGAGGGAGAGCATGGGCCCAGGCTACGAGGGCCCGCGCCGCTACGGCGGGTGGCGGGACCGGGGGACGCGGAGGATCGTGGGCAGGGTGATCCGTGGAACAGCAGGTTCCGCCATGCGCCGGCGCGGGCGGCCCGGCCCCGGGACACGGCTGCGGGCGCCCCTGGCCGCCATCGTCCTGCTGCTTCCCGCCCTGCTGGGCGCGGCCGGCCCCTCCGGTCAGACCGTCCCGCTGTCCGGCAACGGCCCGGGCGAGCGGCTCGACGTCACATTGAGCCAGGTGGTGGATCCGGCGAGCCCCGCGCCCGAGGATTCCGACCGGCTGGTCTCCGTACAGTTCCACCTGGAGAACACCGGGACCGCCGTGTACAAGGACTCCCCGGCCCCCGCCGCGCACCTGCTGGACGCGTACGGGCAGCGTTACACCGGCTCCAACGCCTCGACGGAGGCCGGTGCGGTCTTCCCCGACACCGTCACGCTCAGCCCCGGCGGCACGGCGTCCGGCTTCGTCACCTTCCGACTGCCCGAGGACGCTCCGCTCGCCGCGGTGCAGTTCGCCCTCAACGGCGGCCTGGCCGACGACGTCGGCCAGTGGAGCCTGTCCTGACCCCACGTCCGCACCCGCCCCGCCCCGCCCGCCCCCTTGACCAATTCTGGTCCAGACCAATAGTTTCCGCATGCACAGCGCACGCACAGCACGGCTCAGGAGCACCACTCCCCCGCCTCCGCCGCCCACGGCGCCACCCCGTACAAAAGGGTCGGGTACTTCACCCAATGGGGCGTCTACGGACGGGACTTCCAGGTACAGGACCTCGAGGCGAACGGCAGCGCCGGCAAGCTCACCCACATCAACTACGCCTTCGGCAACATCGGCGCGGACGGCAAGTGCTTCACCGGCAACGTGCCCGGTGAGGCCGACGCCTGGGCCGGCTACGTCCGCCCGCTCGACGCCGAGAACTCCGTGGACGGCGTCGCCGACGACGGGGAGCAGCCCCTCGCCGGCAGCTTCAACCAGCTGCGCGAGCTCAAGGCCAGGAACCCCGGCCTCAAGGTCCTGCTCTCGCTGGGCGGTTGGAGCTGGTCCACGCACTTCTCCGACGCCGCGCTCACCCCGGCCTCCCGCAAGGCGCTCGTGGCGTCCTGCATCGACCTCTACATCAAGGGGAATCTGCCGCGGGACGGCGCCCGCGGGGGCGCGGGGGCGGCCGCCGGGGTCTTCGACGGGATCGACCTCGACTGGGAGTGGCCCGGATCGGCCGGCGACACCGACACCACCCACCGGCCGCAGGACAAGCGCAACTTCGCCGAGCTGGTCAAGGAGTTCCGCACCCAGCTGGACGCGTACGCCCGCAGCCAGAGGAAGCGGACCACGTACGAGCTGACGGCCTTCGTCCCCACCGCCCCCGCCAAGATCGACGCGGGCTTCGACGTCCGCCGGATCATGTGCGACCTCGACTTCGTGACCCTCCAGGGCTACGACTTCCACGTCTCCGGCGAGCAGAGGACGGCGCAGCAGTCCGCGCTGTACGCCCGGGACGACTTCAGCGTGGCCGGCACGGTCGAGGCCTGGGAGCGGCGCGGCGCGCCCGCGCGCAAGCTGGTGATGGGCATGCCGTTCTACGGACAGGGCTGGACCGGCGTCAGCGGCGGCGGGGACGGCATGGGCCGGCCGGCCACGGGCCCGGCGCCGGCCACCTGGGCGGCCGGGTACGAGGACTACAAGGCGCTGAAGAAACTGGCCGACGCGGGCCCGTACGAGGTGTACCGCGACCGGCGCGGCGGCCACGCCTGGCTGTTCGACGGCAGCACGCTGTGGACGTACGACGACCCGCAGGTACTGCGCACCAAGACCCGGTACATCCGCGAAGAGGGCCTGGGCGGCGCCATGTTCTGGTCCCTGGACGCCGACACCGCCGACGGCGAGCTGATGACGGCCGTCGACCAGGGCCTGCGCGGCCGCTGAGCCCCCCCGGGCGGACCCCCGACAGCGCCGCCGGGCCGCGGAATCGACCGGCCCGGCGGCGCGCAAACCCTCGCCCAGCCCCTGCCGAGCCCGTACCCGGCCCGGCCGCGGGGGCCGGTTACCCTCACCGGATGACTTCAGACAAGATCGACGCCGCGGACGCGGGCACCTGGCGGCTCGGCGACCTGACCGTCAACCGCATGGGATTCGGCGCGATGCGCCTCACCCATCTCGCGGACGGCTCCCCCAGCGACCGGGAGCGGGTCACCGGCGTACTGCGCCGCGCCGTCGGGCTGGGGGTCAACCACATCGACACCGCCGCGTTCTACTTCTCCCCGACCCGCTCGGCGAACGAGCTGATCAACCGCGCCCTCGCCCCGTACGGCGACGAGCTCGTCATCACCACCAAGGTCGGCCCCGGCCGGGACCCGGCGGGGAACTGGTGGTGGGCCGAGCCCGGACAGCTGCGCGGGCAGGTCGAGGAGAATCTGCGCCAGTTGGGCCGGGACCACCTGGACGTGGTCAACCTGCGCCTGCCGCCCTCGGCCGCCCGCAAGCCGCTCGCCGAGCACTTCGGGGTCCTCGCAGACCTGCGTACGGCCGGGCTCATCCGGCACCTCGGGATCTCCAACGTCGCCGCCCACCACCTCACCGAGGCCCGGGCCATCGCACCGGTGGTGTGCGTGCAGAACGCGTACGGGATCGGGGCCCCGGCCGAGGAGAACGCCCTCCTGAACGCCTGTGGGGAACAGGGCATCGCCTTCGTGCCGTTCTTCGCCATCGCGGGAGCCGGCCGGGAGGCCGGCGTCGTCGCGTCCGAGGACGAGCGGGTACGGCGAGTCGCCGGGGCCCACGGGGTTTCACCGGCCCAGCTGCGCCTGGCGTGGACGCTGAACCGCGGCCCCCACGTGCTGGCGATCCCCGGCACCGGGAACCCGGAGCACCTCGTCGAGAACATCGCCGCGGGTGCGGTGCGCCTGTCGGCGGCGGAGATCGCCCTGCTCGAAGCCGCGTGACGGCGTAGCGTCCCGACGCGACGGCTGCGGTCAGCGGCGTACGGCGGCCAGGGCGGCCGTATCGGCGAAGGCGGGGATCCCTCCGGTGCCCCCGCGCCCGGACACCGAGAGGGAGGCGGCCGCCAGCCCGTAGGCGACGGCGTCCGCGAGGGTGTCGCCGAGCGCGAGCCGTGCGGTGGCGGTGCCGGTGAAGCAGTCCCCGGCGCCGGTCGCGTCGACCGGGCGGGGGTTGACGGGCACGGGGTGGTAAGCCGCCCCCGCGCCGTCGTCCAGCAGCAGCCGGTCGGCGCCCGCGGTGACGGCGACGCTGCGGGCGCCGAGCGCGCGGTAGCGGGCGGCGGCGGTGACGGGGTCGCAGGTGTCGACCAGGGCCAGCGCGTCGGCCGGGCAGGAGGTCTTGAGCAGCCCGGTCAGCGGCGCGATCCGGGCCAGCAGCTCCCGGGCCTTGCTCCGACCGGTGAGCCGGGGGCGGAAGTTCGGGTCGTACGAGAGGTGGCCGCCGGCCTCGTGCACCAGCCGGGCGGCGGCCAGCACCGCGTCACGGCTGCTCGGCGACAGGGCGCCCGCGATACCGCTGGTGATGAGCGCCCCGGAGCCGGCGAGCAGCTCGCGCCAGGACTCGATGTGCTCCGCGCTGAGCGTGGAACCGGCGCTGCGGGTGCGCCAGTACACGAACTCCCGGTCGCCCTCGGTGTCGGCGCAGAGCAGGTAGGCGCCGTTGGGGTACGGGGCGCGGCGTACGTGCGAGACGTCCACGCCGAGCTCGGCGGCGCGGGCCAGCAGCGGGACGCTGAGCTCGTCGTCGCCGACGACCGCGAGCAGCGCGGTACGGGCCCCGGCTGCCGCCGCGGCGGCCGCCGCGTTGAGGGCGTCGCCGGAATAGGAGATGCGGGCGGGGGTGCCGTCGGCGGCGTCCCGCAGGGTGGTGTCGGCGTGGATCTCCACGAGGACCTCGCCGAGCACGAGGACGTCGTACATCGCGGCCGAGGTCGCGGGCAGGGTCACGGTCGCGCCTTCCGGTCCGCACAGGCACCGCGCCCGCAGCAGGGCAGGGCCAGCTCGGCGAATACGGCGGCCAGTTCGGCGGGGTCGGCCGGCAGGCCGCTGCCGATGCCGACGGCGGCCGCCCCGGCGGCGAGCCAGTCGCCGACCTCGGCGGGCGCGATGCCGCCGGTCGGGATGATCAGGGCGTCGGGGAGGACCGCCGTGAGGGAGCGGATGAAGCGCGGGCCGCCGACGTGGGCGGGGAAGACCTTCGCGGCGCCGGCGGACCGGGCGGCGGAGGCGATCTCGCCGGGGGTGAAGCCGCCTTCGACGAAGACGGCTCGGCGCTCCGCGGCGACTTCTCGGACCTCGGGGGCCGGGTAGGGGGAGACGAGGAAGGCGGCGCCTGCGTCGAGCGCGGTGCGCGCGTGTTCGGCGGTGGTCACGGTGCCGACACCGATCAGCGCGGGGCGGCCGCGTGCGTCGGTGAGCGGAGCGGTGCGGGCGACGGCCTCGGCCCAGCCGGGCGTGGAGGTGGTGAGCTCGACGGCGCGGCAGGCGGCCGCGAGCAGGACCGCGGTCCGGCGGACGGCCTCGTCCGCGTCGGCGTCACGCAGCACGGGAAGCAGGCGCTGGGCTGCCATGACCGCGTACGGATGGCAGCGCGACGCGGACGGCACAGGTGATGCGGACGATGCGGACGGCACGGCAGCCCCCTCCATTTGTTCCACGTAGTGGAACTCGGTATCGTGTACCGGAACGATCTGGTCTAGACCCTACACAGGCTGGGAGACCCCGTGTCAACGGAAGAAGCCGCCGGCGGCGCACGCGGGGGCCGGACCTCGGCGGCCGGCTCCGCACTGGAGAAGTCCCTGAGGATCCTGGAGGCGGTGGCCGCGCCCGGAGGCCCGCACCGGCTCACCGATGTGACGGCGGCCGCCGCGGTGCCGAAGTCGAGCACGTTCCGGATCCTGGCCTCGCTGGTCGAGCAGGGTTTCGTACGCCCCGAGGGCGACGGCCGGTACGGGGTCGGACCCCGGCTCCGCGCCCTGTCCGCCGTGGTCACCGGCGGGGAGCCGGCGAGCATCGAGGAGATCCTGTACGAGCTCCGGCAGACCACCGGCCAGGCCGTGCACCTCGCCCTGCACAGCGGGGAGAGCATCACCTACATCCGGAAGCTGGAGAGCGCCCAGCCCTTCCGGACGGCCTCCCGGGTCGGCATGCGGATGCCGCTGCACACGACGGCCATCGGCAAGAGCATCCTGGCCCACCTGCCGGCCGCGGAAGCGGCGGAGCTGATCTCCGCCGCCGGGCTGCCGCGCCGGACGCCGAACACGCTCACCACGCCGGAGGCGCTGCGCGCCGAGCTGGCGGCCGTACGGGACCGGGGGTTCGCGCTCGACGACGAGGAGAACGAACCCACGATCCGCTGCATCGGCGCCGCGATCCTGGGGCCGACGGGCCGCCCGGTCGGCGGCGTCAGCGTCACCACGGTCACCTTCCTGGTCTCCCGCGAGGAGATCGAGTCGTACGCCCCGGCCCTGCACGCGGCGACCCGGGCCTTGGCCCCGCTGCTCTAGCACCCGGCCGCCGGCCCGTCGGCCAGGAGTTCGCGGGCGGTCCGCAGGTGCCGGTGGCCCGGCTCCAGGACGGGCTCGGCCTGCGCCAGGACTGCGGTCAACAGTGCCCCGGCCTCGGCCGGGCGGCCTTGGGCGATCAGGGCCCGGGCCCACTCCAGCCGGGAGTGGATCACGTGCGGGTGGCCCTCGCCGAGCACCCGGGCCCGGTCGGCGGCGAGCGCGCCCCAGGCCTCGGCCGCCTCGGCGGTGGCTCCGGCCCGGGCGGCCAGTGCCGCCAGGCTGCCCCGGATGGCCAGGGTGTGCGGATCGTCGGGGCCGATGCGTTCCTCGGCGTCGGTCAGCAGCTCCGTCAACGCCCCCTCGGTCTCGGCCGGTTCCCCCGGGCGGAACCAGATCAGGCTGCGACGGGTGGCCAGCACCTGCGGGTGCCCGGCGCCCTGGACGCGCAGCCGGTCGGACAGCAGCGCCTCCAACTGCCGGGCCGCCGTGCGCGGGTCGCCCGCCTCGCCGGTGAAGTAGGCCAGCTGGTGGCGGGTCGCCAGGGTGTCCGGGTGGTCGGGACCCAGCACCTCCCCGGTGTCCGCCGCCAGGGCCGCGAATTTGGCCGCCGCGGCCCGGGGGTCGCCGGACTCCCCGGTGAAGAAGGCCAGCTGGTGCCGGGCGGCCAGGGTGTCCGGGTGCCGGGGGCCGAGCCGGTCCGTACGCCGCCGGACGATCCCGGCGAGGTCCGCGGCGGCCCGGCGCGGCTGCCCCGAGTCCCCGATCGCGGTGGCCAGCGGCAGTTCGGCGCCCGGGACCCCGCCGCGCCGGGCGAACGCGAGTGCTTCGACGGCCCGGGCGAGGCGCCCCTCCTGGTGGGCGACCAAACCCATGTCGTAGGCGTCCGCGGGCTCCACCCGGGCCAGCAGGCCCCGCCACAGGTGGTCGGGAACCGCGCCCTGGCCCGGCGCGTTCAGCAGGTAGTCGAAGGCCGTGAAGCCGGCCCCGTAGTTGCCGACGAGCAGGCCGCTCGTGGCGTAGGCGGCCGCGCAGGCCCACTCCATCGCCGCGGCGAAGGGCTCCGGCTGGAGGTCCCCGCCGCCGCGCGCCGCCAGGTAGGGGGCGTGCAGTTCCCGCAGCCACTCCCGGGTGACGGGGCGGCGCAGCCCCGCCCGGCGGCAGTCCACCGCCGCCGTCACCACGGCGGCGCCGCGCGGATTGGCTCCGGGCGCCCAGGCGTTGTCCCAGGAGGCCAGCAGCTCCGGCCCGGCGGCCAGCACCTCCGCGACCCCGAACCGCTCCCCGGCGCGCAGCGCGGCGCCGATCCGCGGGTCGCCCCCGTGGGCGGCGGCCCGGTCACGCTCGCGCGGGGACCAGTGCCGGGGCAGCCGGATGACGGCGGCGTGCTGGAGCAGGTCCCGCTGGGCCCGCCAGGCGTCCCGGTCGGAGCCGGTGAGCCGGCTCTCCTCACGGGCGTCGTAGCGGCGGTACTCCTGGACCCGCATCGTCGCGATCACCACCGCCCGGCGGAGCGAAGCCAGTTGGGCGGCCGTGAGCCCGCCGGCGCCGAGGTGGTCCTCCAGGTCGTCGAGCCACAGCACGGCGCGGCGCCGCCGCGCGGCGATCCGTACCGCCTCGGGCAGCGCGGCGCGGGACAGCGGCCGGACGAAGGCGTGCCGGGGGTATCGGGTGCGGGCCACCTCGTAGGCGAGCCGGGTCTTGCCGGCCGTGGACTCCCCGACCACGAGCACGAAAGGGGCCCGGTCCAGGGCCTCGCGCAGCCGCGGTTCGGCGTCGCGCTCGATGTACGCGGGCGGCGGGTGCCCGGGGCCTTCGGCGGGGTGGGCGCCGGCCAGTTCGGGCCGGTCCACGCTCCGCAGCCGCGGGATCCGCCCGGCCGGGGTGCGCAGCACCTCTCCCGGGGCGGCGCCGTGCGGCTCCGCGGGGCTCATCCGTTCCGCGACGAGTCCGGAGAGGGTGGTCACCGCCGCGCCGATCCCGGCGGCCCAGGCCCCCGAGGTCCACACGGCCGCGAGCGCCACCGCGCCCGCGCCCAGCCCGACCGCACCGAGGTAGCCGAGCCAGCCCCTGGCCCGGCCGGAACCCCGTAATGGCAACGCCGACATGCCGCCCCCCACACGCCCCGTGGTCCTCCCCATTGTGACCCCGCCCGCACGTTCGGACACCCCAACGGAGAGCGGCAGTCCCGCGGTTCCCCGCAAGGGCCGTCTCCCCGCCGCCGGGCCCGCGGCGGGCGTCCGGTACGCGGCCGGGACCGGCCGGAGCAGCCGGAGGAGCTGGTGGAGGAGCTGGTGGAGCGGGCGGTGGCGGACGCCGTGCCGGGGGATGCGATGCTGGCTGCCCTGCGGCGGATCACCCGGATGGACGCCTCGGCACGGGGCTCCACCCTGGTGGCCGATCCCGCGCAGGACCGTCCCTCGCCCGGCCACCCGCCGCAGGCCGGGAACGTGTTTTGCGGATAAGTGTTATCGGGGCCCCTCTCGACGGTCTCCCAGGTATTGGGCATCATCGACCGCCGGCACGGACAGGGAACATCACATGACTACTGAGCACACGGCAGCGCTGGTCGCCGCGGCCCGCGCGGGCGATCCCCGTGCGCAGGACGAACTGGTCGGCACCTATCTGCCGCTCGTCTACAACATCGTCGGGCGGGCTCTGAACGGATCCTGCGACGTGGACGACGTGGTGCAGGACACGATGCTGCGGGCGCTCGACGGGCTGGGCGGCCTGCGCGCGGACGAGAGCTTCCGGTCCTGGCTGGTGGCGATCACGATGAACCGGGTGCGGGCGCACTGGCAGGCCCGGCAGAGCGCCCCCGGCGAGAGCGGCCTGGAGGCCGCGTGGGAGCTGGCCGACCCGGGCGCCGACTTCGTGGACCTGACCGTCACACGGCTCCAGCTGGAGGGACAGCGGCGCGAGACGGCCCGGGCCACGCGCTGGCTGGAGCCGGACGACCGGGCGCTGCTGTCGCTGTGGTGGCTGGAGTGCGCCGGTGAGCTGACCCGGGCCGAGATGGCGGTGGCGCTGGAGCTGTCCCCGCAGCACACCGCGGTACGGGTGCAGCGGATGAAGGCGCAGCTGGAGTCGGCCCGGGTGGTGGAGCGGGCGCTCGACACGCAGCCGCCCTGCGAGGGGCTTCGGACGGTGGCGGCGAGCTGGGACGGCCTGCCTTCGGCCCTGTGGCGCAAGCGAATAGCCCGGCACGCCCGGGAGTGCGTACGGTGCTCCGGGCTGTGGGGCGGTCTGATGCCGGCCGAGGGGCTGCTGGCCGGGCTGGCGCTGGTGCCGGTCTCGGCGGCCCTGCTGGCGGGCGTACGGTCGGCCGCGGCGGCCGGCTTCGACCTCGCGGGCGCGGGCTTCGACCTCTCGGGGGCGGGCTTCGACCTCTCGGGTGCGGGCTTCGCCGACGGCGCTGCCGGCGGGGGCCCCGCCGATGCGCCGACGCAGCTCACCCCGGTCCAGAGCTCGGCCGAGGGCCCGGCCGGCGGACGCGGCGCGCAGCGCAGGCGGCGCAGGAACCGGCGCCGGGTGATCGGCGGCGCGGTGCTCGCCGCCTGCGTCGCGGGCGGCGGTCTGGTGTACCTCGGCACCCTGCCCGGCAGTGGCGACTCCGAGGCGGGCGGCGCGCCCGCGGCCCCGCTGGCCGCTCTGTCGGCCACGGACGGCGCCGGGGTTCCCTCCCAGTCGGCTTCCGCGTCCCCGTCCCCGACTCCGTCCCCGTCGGCCTCCGCCTCGCCGAGCCCGTCGGCCGAGAGCCCGAGCCCCACTCCGACGCCGACCCCGTCGCAGACCCGCTCGACCCCGCCGCCCAGCCGCGCCCCCGCCCCGGCCCCCGCGCCGCAGGGCGGCACCGCCTCCCAGGTCGTGGCACTGGTCAACTCCGAACGGGCGGCGGCCGGCTGTGGTCCGCTCAAGGAGGACTCGCAGCTGCGTACAGCCGCCCAGGGGCACTCCGACGACATGGCCAAGCGGAGCTTCTTCTCGCACACCAACCCCGACGGCTCCGACCCGGGGCAGCGGACGACGGCCGCCGGGTACCGCTGGTCGACGTACGGGGAGAACATCGCGCAGGGCCAGCAGACTCCCCAGCAGGTCATGGACGCCTGGATGAAGAGCCCGGGGCACCGCGCGAACATCCTCAACTGCTCGTTCAAGGACATCGGCGTCGGCATCCACCAGGGCGCGGGCGGCCCGTGGTGGACGCAGAACTTCGGGGCCCGCCAGTGACCTGCCGGTAACCTGACGGTAGCGCGTCCCCGACGGTCTGCCCCGCCGCCTGCGCCCGGTGGCGCACCCCGCCTCCCGCCCCTGCTTCAAAACCGGGGCAAGATAGGTGCTGGAGGCAAACGGGCAGATCACGGGGTGAGGTGACGCGCATGGCTCGCAAGAAGCTCCGTCCCCACCAGCGCGAGGCGGTCGACGCCGTGGTGCGGGCCCTCGAGCTGCCCGCCGGGGGCGGGGTCCCCCGGGCGGGTCTGCGGACGCAGGTCATCATGGCGACGGGCTCCGGCAAGTCCCTGGTCGCGGTGCACGCGGCCGAGCAGATGCGGGCCGGCCGGGTCCTGGTGCTGGTTCCCTCCCTCGACCTGCTGGTGCAGACCGCGACGGCCTGGCGGGAGGGCGGCCGGACGGGGCGCGCCTTCGCGGTGTGCTCGCTGCGCGGTGAGGACGCGGGCGTGCCCACCACCACCGATCCGGCCGCGTTGGCCCGCTGGGCCGGGCGGGGGGTGGACCGGGTGACGGTGTTCGCCACGTACGCCTCGCTGGGCCTGGGCACCGTCGAGCGGGCCCATCGCGAAGGGCTGCCGGGCTGGGACCTGATCGTGGTCGACGAGGCGCACCGCACCTCGGGGCGGATCGGCAAGCCCTGGGCGGTGGTGCACGACAACAGCCGGATCCCGGCGGTCCGGCGGCTGTACATGACGGCCACGCCCCGGGTGTGGCAGGACGGCGAGGAGACGCAGGAGGGCGACGGGCCGGCGCCCAAGGGGCGGGGCGATCTCGTGGCGTCCATGGAGGACGACGCGGACGGCCCGTTCGGTGCGCGCTGTTACACCCTGACCCTCGCGGAGGCCATCGACCGGGGGATATGCGCCCCGTACCAGATCGTCTGCGTGGACGTCACCGATCCGGGGTTCCAGGCGGCCGTGCTGCTCGGTCCGGACGGGCGCTCGGACGCGGTGCGCGGGGCGCGGCTGGCCGCGTTGCAGACGGCGCTGGTGAAGGCGGCCGCCGAGCAGGGGTTTCGGCGGACGCTGGTCTTCCACCACCTGACGAGGGAGGCCGAGGCCTTCGCCGCCGGGCTGCCCGCGGTGGCGGCGCGGCTGCGGGCCGCGAACCGCTCCCCGCAGCCGGTGTATCCCCGTACCGTCTGGGCGGACTGGCTGTGCGGGCAGCACACCCCGGCGCACCGGCGGCGGGTGCTGGACGCCTTCGCCGCGTACCGGGTCGCCGACAAGGCGTTCCTCGGGAGTGTGCGGGTGCTGGGCGAGGGCGTGGACACCAAGGAGTGCGACTCGGTGTACTGGGCCGACGTACGGGGATCCATGCCCGACCTGGTCCAGGCGGTGGGGCGGGCGCTGCGGATCCGGCCCGGCGAGGGCAAGATCGCCTCGCTGGTGGTGCCGGTGCTGCTGGGGCCGGGCGAGTCCCCGGAGACGATGCTGACCTCCCGTGCGTACGGGGACCTCGCGCGGCTGCTGGAGGCGCTGCGGGCGCACGACACCCGCATGGTGGAGTCCCTGGCGCAGCCGCAGGCACCGAGCCGGCGCGGGGTGCAGGGCGCGGCGGACACGGGTCTGCGGGCGGGGGCGCGGTCCCTGCTGAGCTTTTCCAGTCCCCGCGATCCGGCGCTGCTGGCGGCCTTCATCCGGCTGCGGGTGCTGCGCCCGGAGCGCGAGCACTGGCGGCGCGGGGTGGAGGCCGCCCGGATCTACGCGGGCGCCTTCGGGGACCTGAAGGTGCCGTTCGCGTACAAGGTGCCCGCGGCCGGGGAGGAGTGGCCGCCGGGGCTGGCCGGTTTCCCGCTCGGCCAGTGGATCGCGGACGCCCGGCGTACGAACCGGCGCGGGGCGCTGGGCCGGGAGCGCCGGGCTCAGCTCGACGAACTGGGCATGGTGTGGAGCCACTTCGACGTGACCTTCGAGGAGGGGCTCGCGGCGGCCCGCGGCTGGGCGGCGGAGCACGGGCACCTGCTGCCGCCGGTGGACGCCACCTGGCGCGGCTCCCCGGTCGGGGTGTGGGTCAAGAACCAGCGGGCCGCCGCCCGCCGGGAGGGGCCGGGCGCGCTGTCGGCCGAGCGCCGCGCGGCGCTGGAGGCGGTGGACCCGGCCTGGTGTCCGGCCTGGGAGATCTCCTGGCAGCGGGCCTTCCACCTGACCCGGGTGCACCTGGAGGCGGGCGGCCGGCTCCCGGGCGGCCCCGGTGAGGCCGTGGTGCAGGGCGAGGACCTCGGGGTGTGGCTGCGGGCCCAGCGGCAGTCGTGGGACCGGCTGACCGGGGTCCAGCGCTGGATGCTGGAGCACACCCTGGGCGTGGCCCCGGACCCCGGCGGGCAACGGCCGCGGCAGCGGCTCGGCCATGGCGCCGCGTGGGCCGCGCATCTGGAGGCGGCCCGGCGGTTCCACGCCCGCGAGCGGCACCTGTTGGTCCCCCGTACGCATGTGGAGCGGGTCGGCGACCAGGAGTTCCGCCTGGGCTCCTGGATCGCCAACCAGCGTTCCCGCGCCGCCTCCCTCAGCCCGGAGCGCGCCGGGGCACTGACCGCGCTGGGCATGCGGTGGTCGGCGTCGGGGTGAGCGTCCTCAGTGGTGGAAGCCGGAGCGGGGTTCGGTGGCGGGCACGGGCGGCGGGGTCGCGGTGAGGTGTTCCACCGCGCGCCGCAGGTCGGCGACGAGCAGGGCGATCTGGTCGCGGGTCACCCCGTGGCGGATCAGGACCCGCTGGATGACCGTCTCCTGTCGGTCGGCCGGCAGCGGGTACGAGGGCACCTGCCAGCCGCGCATGCGCAGCCGGTCGGAGAGGTCGTAGAGGCTGAAGCCGGCGGCGGCCGGGTCGGTGAGCGCGTAGGAGACGGCGGGCAGTGCGCCCTCGCCGTCGTAGAGGAGGGTGAAGGGTCCCATCTCGGCGATCTCGCGGGCCAGGTAGCGGGCGGTGTCGGCGCACGCCTGCTGGACGCGCCGGTAGCCGCCGCGGCCCAGGCGCAGGAAGAGGTAGTACTGGGCGATGACCTCGCCGCCGGGCCGGGAGAAGTTGAGGGCGAAGGTGGGCATGTCGCCGCCCAGGTAGTCCACGTCGAAGACGAGGTCGGCAGGCAGCAGGTCGGCGCTGCGCCACACGATCCAGCCGACGCCGAGCGGGGCGAGTCCGTACTTGTGCCCGGAGGTGTTGACGGAGGCCACCCGCGGGAGCCGGAAGTCCCACACCACGTCGGGGTGGAGGAAGGGGGCCACGAAGCCGCCGCTCGCGCCGTCCACGTGGATGGGGACGTCCCAGCCGTGCTCGGCCTCGATGCGGTCGAGGGCGGCGGCGAGCTCGGCGACGGGCTCGTAGTCGCAGGTGTAGGTGACGCCGAGGATGGCGACGACCCCGATGGTGTTCTCGTCGACGTGCGCGGCGAGCTGATGGGGCTGCAGGCCGGTGGCGCCGGGTTCCAGGGGGATCTGGCGCAGTTCGACGTCGAAGTAGCGGGCGAACTTCTCCCAGCAGATCTGGACCGGCCCGCACACCAGGTTGGGACGGTCGACGGGGAGTCCGGCGGCGCGGCGGCGCTCGCGCCAGCGCCACTTGAGGGTGAGGCCGCCGAGCATGGCGGCCTCGCTGGAGCCGGTGGTGGAGCAGCCGGTGGCGGCGTTCGTGGCCGGGGCGTTCCACAGGTCGGCCAGGATGTTGACGCAGCGGGCCTCGATCTCGGCGGTCTGCGGGTACTCGTCCTTGTCGATCATGTTCTTGTCGAGGCACTCGGCCATCAGGCGGCGTACGCCGTCGTCGGACCAGGTGGTGCAGAAGGTGGCCAGGTTCTGGGCGGCGTTGCCGTCGAGGAGCAGCTCGTTGTGGAGCAGCTCGTAGACGACCTCGGAGGGTGAGTGGTCGTCAGGCATCCTGTTTTTGGGGAGGATCTGGCCGCTCAGTACGGACGCGAACACGTCCGTGTCAGCGTCGCGGGCGTGTGCGTCCTTCGTCTTATGGAGAGCCATATCAGGACTATAGGGGAATATCGCCCATGCACCGCGATGCACCTTCCGGCCGACTCCGGGTATGTGATCCCCTCCATAGGGATGTCGCGCAACCGAAAAAATTACTGATGAGTAGGATGTTCGCAGCAGATCTTCCCGTCCGGGCCGCTGGATCCGGACCGAACGGGAAGATCCCACTAATCGTTCTATATGAAACTTATCCGATGATGTCCGGATAGCGGTCAACTGGTGCCGCCGCCCTGATAGTTCTTCGGCCATGAAGAAGATCACCCGCCGGCAGGCCTTGGGCACCACTGCCGGTGCACTCACCGTCCTCGGCATCGCAGGCGCCACCGCGCACGCCGCCACCGCCGACCCCCGCGCGGCCACCACACCCGCCGGCACGGTCGACGAGGTGTACCAGGGCCGGCGCATCCAGATAACCCCTGCCGCGGCGGGCGGGGGCGGCCACCACGGCGGCCACCACTCCCCCGGCATGCCCACCGTCCGGATAGACGGCCGCGAACTGCACGTGATGCAGAACGCCGACGGCACCTGGATCAGCGTGGTCAACCACTACGAAACCTTCGCCAGCCCCGCCTCGCTCGCCCGCGCCGCCGTGCGGGAGCTCCAGGGCGCGACCCTCCTCCCGTTCGCCCCGATGGGAGGCACGGCATGACCGTCCGCAAGAACCAGGCCACGCTCACTCCCGAGGAGAAGCGCGCCTTCACCAACGCGCTGCTGGAGCTGAAGCGCACCGGCCGCTACGACCGGTTCGTCACCACCCACAACGGCTTCATCATGGCCGACACGGACTCGGGCGACCGGGTGGGCCACCGCTCCCCCTCCTTCCTGCCCTGGCACCGTCGCTTTCTGCTCGAATTCGAGGCGGCTCTGCAGGCGGTGGACGCGAGCGTTTCGATCCCGTACTGGGACTGGAGCGCCGACCGCACCACCCGCTCCTCGCTCTGGGCCGCCGACTTCCTCGGCGGCACCGGACGGGCCCGCGACGGGCAGGTCCTCGACGGGCCGTTCGCGTACGCGACGGGCAAGTGGGACATAGCCGTACGGGTCGACGGGCGCGCCTACCTGCGCCGGGCGCTCGGCGCCGGCGTGGCCGAGCTGCCGACCAAGGCCGAGGTGGACGCGGTGCTCGCCATGCCCGTGTACGACACGGCCCCCTGGAACAGTTCCTCCAGCGGCTTCCGCAACAACCTGGAGGGCTGGCGCGGAGCCAACCTGCACAACCGGGTGCACGTCTGGGTGGGCGGCCAGATGGCCACCGGCGTCTCCCCCAACGACCCGGTGTTCTGGATGCACCACGCCTTCGTGGACAAGCTGTGGGCCGACTGGCAGGCCCGGCACCCGCAGTCCACCTACCTGCCCGCCGCCGGCACCCCGAACGTCGTGGACCTGCGCGACACGATGCGGCCGTGGAACGACGTGACCCCGGCGGACATGCTCGATCACCGCAAGTTCTACACCTTCGACACCGAGCCGGCCGCGGCCAGCCAGCGGTAGTGCAGTTCGGGGCGGCCGACCTGGCCGTACCGGGGGGTCCGGCCCGCGCGGCCGGTGTCCACCAGGTGCTCCAGGTAGCGGCGGGCGGTGATCCGGGAGATCCCGGCCGCCCCGGCCGCCCCGGCCGCGGTCAGCCCCTCGGGGGCCGACCGCAGGAGCGCGGCGACCCGGTCCAGGGTCGGCGCGCTCAGCCCTTTGGGGAGTTCGGCCGGGCGGGGCGCGCGCAGGGCCGCCATCGCCCGGTCCACATCGTCCTGCCCGGCCGCCTCGCCCGCGGCCGTCGCCCGGAACTCCGCGTAGCGCAGCAGCCGTTCGCGCAGGGTGGGGAAGGCGAAGGGCTTCAGTACGTACTGGACGACGCCCAGCGAGACGCTCTCGCGGACCACGCTCAAGTCCCGCGCGGAGGTCACCACGATGACGTCGGCGGGGTGTCCGGCGGCCCGCAGCCCGCGCGCGAACCGCAGCCCGTGCCCGTCGGGCAGGGCGAGGTCGAGCAGCAGCAGGTCGACCCGGGTCCGCTCCAGGACG
Source organism: Streptomyces sp. NPDC060031 (assembly GCF_042736805.1). Classification (NCBI taxonomy): domain Bacteria; kingdom Bacillati; phylum Actinomycetota; class Actinomycetes; order Kitasatosporales; family Streptomycetaceae; genus Streptomyces; species Streptomyces sp. NPDC060031. The sequence continues at coordinate 12,231 of NZ_JBHWVM010000037.1, read as the reverse complement.
CGGGTGGCCTCGGCGAGGGAGTGGACGGCGCCGACGGCGGTGAAACCGGGCACCCGGCCGACGTACAGCGCGTGCGCGTCGGCGGCGACGGGATCGTCCTCGACCACCAGGACCCGCACCTCGGGCGCGCTCATACGGACCCGCCTTCGCCCCGCGCGGCGGACTGCGCCATCGGCAGCCGTACGGTGAACTCCGCGCCCCCACACGGACGTTGGGCAGCGACCACCGCTCCACCGTAGCGCTGGGCCACCTGACGGACCAGCGCCAGGCCGAGGCCGCGGCCCTCGCCCTTGCCCGACCAGCCCCTGAGGAACACGTCCACCCCCTCGGGCAGCCCGGGGCCGTTGTCGGCCACCCGCAGCAGCAGCTCGTCCCCCTCGGGCCGCAGGGTCACCGCGATCCGCGCCCCCGGTACGGCGGTCACCGCGTCGGCGGCGTTGTCGATGAGGTTGCCCAGTACGGTGACCAGGTCGCGGGCCGGAGGCAGCCCGGCGCCGTCGGCGAGGCTGCGGCTGTCCGGGGTGACGACCAGCTCGACGCCCCGCTCGTGCGCCTGGGCGGCCTTGCCCAGCAGCAGCGCCACGAGCACCGGCTCGCCGACGGCGGTGACGACCTCGTCGGTGAGCGCCTGGGCGAGCCTGAGTTCGGCCGTGGCGAAGTCCACCGCCTCCTCGGCGCGCCCGAGTTCGATGAGGGAGACGACGGTGTGCAGCCGGTTGGCCGCCTCGTGGGCCTGCGAGCGCAGGGCTTCACTGAAACCGCGCTCGTGGTCCAACTCACCGGCGAGCGACTGCAGTTCGGTGTGGTCCCGCAGGGTGACCACGGTGCCCCGGCGGCCGCCGCCGGCCACCGGCGAGCTGTTGACCACCAGGACCCGGTCGGCGCTCAGGTGCACCTCGTCCACCCGGGGCCGGTCGGCGAGCAGCGCGCCGGTGAGCGGAGCGGGCAGCCCGAGGTCGGCGACGCCGGCGCCCTTGAGCTCACCGCGCAGGCCGAGCAGTTCGCGTCCGGCGTCGTTGATGAGGGTGATCCGGCGCTGCCCGTCGAGCATCAGCAGGCCTTCGCGGACCCCGTGCAGGGCCGCCTGGTGGTAGTCGTACATCCGGCTCAGCTCGGCGGCGTTCATGCCGTGGGTGTGCCGGCGCAGCCGGGCGTTGACGACGTACGTGCCCAGGCCGCCGAGGGCGAGGGCGCCGCCCGCGACCCAGATCAGGGCGGTGAGCTGCTCGGCGAGCCGGGCGCTGATCGCCCGCACCGTGATGCCTGCGCTGACCATGCCGATGACGCGGCCGCCGTCCGTCAGCGGGGTGACCACGCGGATGGAGGGGCCGAGGGTGCCGGTGTAGGTCTCGCTGAAGGTCTCGCCGCGCAGGGCGGGGGCGGTGTTGCCGAGGAACCGCTCGCCGATGCGCCTCGGGTCGGGGTGGGTCCAGCGCCGCCCGTCCGGGGCCATGATCGTCACGAAGTCCACGCCCGAGTCGGTGCGCACCCGCTCGGCGTAGGGCTGGAGCGCGGCCGAGGGGTCGGCGCCGCGTACGGATTCCCGTACGGCCTCCAGTACCGACGGGGAGTCGGCGACCGCTCGGGCCACCGCCCGGGCCTGGCGCCGGGCGGCCTCCTCGGCCTGGCCGCGGGCGGTCGCGTAGGCGAAGACGGCACATCCGGCCACGACCACGGCGACCAGCAGCACCTGCATGGCGAAGAGCTGGCCGGCGAGGCTGCGCGGCGGTCGGGGGAAGCGGAGCATGGCGTTCAGTGTGCACCCGGCCGTGAACTCAATGAACGCAAGGGTGACCGGGGTCACAAGCTCGGGCGATGGTCTCCCGGAACGTATTCACCACCAGGAGGCACCGTGGCCGCCAGGCGCGACAAGACCCACTATCTCTACATCGCTGTGATCGGCGCGGTACTGCTCGGCATCACCGTCGGTTTCACCGCTCCCGGCGTGGCCGTGGAGCTCAAGCCGCTGGGCACCGGCTTCGTCAACCTCATCAAGATGATGATCTCGCCCGTGATCTTCTGCACGATCGTGCTGGGCATCGGATCGGTGCGCAAGGCCGCCAAGGTGGGCGCGGTCGGCGGACTGGCCCTCGGCTATTTCATGGTCATGTCCACCGTCGCGCTGGCGATCGGCCTGGTGGTGGGGAACCTGCTGGAGCCCGGAAGCGGGCTGCACCTGACCGAGGCCGTGCGGCACGCCGGCGAGGCGCAGGCCACGGCGGGGGCGGCAAAGAGCACGCCCGAGTTCCTGCTGGGGATCATCCCGACCACCATGGTGTCCGCCTTCACCGGGGGCGAGGTGCTCCAGACCCTGCTGGTGGCGCTGCTGTGCGGGTTCGCGCTCCAGGCCATGGGCACGGCGGGCGAGCCGGTGCTGCGCGGGATCGGGCACGTGCAGAAGCTGGTGTTCCGCGTGCTCGCGATGATCATGTGGGCGGCGCCGGTGGGCGCCTTCGGTGCCATCGCGGCCGTGGTCGGGGCGACCGGCATCGACGCGCTCAAATCGCTCGCGGTCATCATGATCGGCTTCTACACCACCTGTCTGCTCTTCGTGTTCGTGGTGCTCGGCACGCTGCTGCGGGTCTGCACCGGGATCAGCGTGTTCGCCCTGCTGCGCTACCTGGGCCGGGAGTTCCTGCTGATCCTGTCCACCTCGTCCTCGGAGTCGGCGCTGCCGCGGCTGATCGCGAAGATGGAGCACCTGGGGGTGTCGAGGCCGGTCACCGGGATCACGGTGCCGACCGGGTACTCCTTCAACCTGGACGGGACCGCGATCTACCTGACCATGTCCTCGCTGTTCGTCGCCGAGGCGATGGGCAAGCCGCTCGCACTGGGCGAGCAGATCTCCCTGCTGCTGTTCATGATCGTGGCGTCGAAGGGCGCGGCCGGGGTGACCGGCGCGGGCCTGGCCACGCTCGCGGGCGGACTCCAGTCGCACCGGCCGGAACTGGTGGACGGGGTCGGGCTGATCGTGGGCATCGACCGGTTCATGAGCGAGGCCCGGGCGATGACGAACTTCGCGGGCAACGCCGTCGCCACGGTGCTGATCGGCACCTGGACGAAGGAGTTCGACCGGGAGCGGGCCGGTGACGTGCTCGCGGGGCGGCTGCCGTTCGACGAATCCACGCTGGTCGACGACGGACACGAGGCCCCCGCCCCCGTGCCGGCCCAGTCGGCCGACGCCAAGGACGGCGTACCGGTGTGAGCGCGCGGTAGCGCAGCCGGTACGCGGCGGCGACCGGCCGGGCAGGGCTCGCCCCCACGGTGCCCCACCCGGCCGGTCTTCAACATTTGCACGCCATGGTCGAGTTTCGGCCAAGCCCGGTTTGACTCTCGTGCTGTAAAAGGTACTTCCATCCCGTGGCATGCATCTGACATCTTGCGTCCACCACTCGTTTCGTACGGCCCGGTAGGTGCCACCCGCACCGCCGGGTCGTCTTCGGAGGACGCATTGATACCCCACATATCCAGCCGACCTCGACGTACTCTCGTGCTGGCCGCCGCCCTCGGCGCGGCGCTGGCCTTCGGGGCTCCCGCCGCGCTCGCCGGCACGGCGCCGGTCTCTCCTTCCGGCACGGTCGTCCCGTCCGCCCCCGCCAAGGCCTCGGCCGCGGCGCCGACTTCCCAGAGTGCGACCTGGGCTGCCGGCACCCGCGCCTACCTGGTGATCACCGCCCCCGGTGACAGCTCGGCCGTCCGCTCGGCCGTCGCCGCCAACGGGGGTTCGGTCTTCTCGTACTACGACGCCATCGGCGTGATCGTGGCCCACTCCACCTCCAGCACCTTCGCGACGACCCTGCGCGGCGTCAGCGGGGTCCAGAAGGTGGGTGCCACCCGCACCTCGGACGTTCCGGCCGACGCCTACAACCCGGCGCTGCCCGCCAACCCGGCGCAGTCGAGCACCGCCGCCGGCGAGCCGGTCCGCGTCGACATGAGCCAGATCAAGGCCGACCAGGCCTGGGCCGTCAACCCCGGTTCCGCCTCCGTCAAGGTCGGCATCCTCGACACCGGCGTGGACGACCAGCACCAGGACCTGGCGCCGAACTTCAACGCCGCCGACTCCGCGTCCTGCGCGTACGGCAAGGCGGACACCCGGGTCGGCGCCTGGCGGGACGTGGACACCCACGGCACCCACGTGGCGGGCACCGTCGCCGCCGCCAAGAACGGCAAGGGCGTCGTCGGCGTGGCTCCGGGCGTGAAGATCTCCTCGGTCCGCGTGGCCGAGCCCGGCAACTCGTTCTTCTTCGCCGAGAACACCATCTGCGCCTTCGTCTGGTCCGGCGACCACGGCTTCAAGGTCACCAACAACAGCTATTACACGGACCCGTGGCAGTTCAACTGCCCCGACAACATCGACCAGGCCGCCATCATCGAGGGCGTCAAGCGCGCCCAGGAGTACGCGGAGAGCAAGGGCTCCCTCCAGGTCGCCGCCGCGGGCAACGAGGACTACGACCTCGCGCACAAGACGACCGACTCGGCGAGCCCGAACGACTCGACCCCGGTCACCCGCACCATCACCAACGCGTGCATGGACATCCCGACCGAACTCCCGGGCGTGGTCACGGTCGCGGCGAACGGCACCGGCGTCACCAAGGCCTCGTTCTCCAACTTCGGCCAGGGCGTCATCGACGTCGCGGCGCCCGGCAGCAACGTCTACTCCACCGCCCCGGGCGGCGGGTACAGCACCAAGAGCGGCACCTCGATGGCCACCCCGCACGTGGTGGGCGTCGCCGCGCTCATCGCGAGCGCCAACCCGGGCATCACCCCGGCGCAGATCCGCGACAAGCTGGCCACCCAGGCCAACGACGTCGCCTGCCCGTCGGACAGCCGCTGCACCGGGACGACGGCCAACAACGGCTTCTTCGGTGAGGGCCAGGTCGACGCGCTGAAGGCGGTCGGCGCCACCCCGCCGCCCGGGAAGTACTTCGAGAACCTCGGGGACTTCGCGGTCAACGACAACGCGACCGTGGAGAGCCCGATCACCGTCAGCGGTGTGACCGGCAACGCGCCGGCCACCCTCAAGGTGGGCGTGGACATCAAGCACACCTACATCGGTGACCTCAAGGTCGACCTGGTGGCGCCCGACGGCACCGTCTACACCCTGCACAACCACACGGGCAGCGGCACCGACAACATCGCCCAGACCTACACCGTCAACGCCTCCTCCGAGGTCGCGAACGGCGTCTGGAAGCTGCGCGTCAACGACAACGCCAGCCAGGACACCGGCAAGATCGACGCCTGGAACCTGACCTTCTAGTCACCGTCAGCGCCGCAGGACGTCGGCCAGCCAGTCGAAGACGACGTCGCAGTGCTGTTGTGGGGCCATCGGGGAGCAGTGCAACTGCGCCCCGGTGGCCGCCGTCAGTTTCACGTACTCGCGCCGCGAGCGGAGCAGGTCGTACATCTGCCGCGGCTGGCCCGGGTAGAACTGCTCGAAGTCGTAGTCGAGGACCAGCGTCGGAACCTTGATCCTCGGGACCACCGCGGTGACGTCGAGGCCGATCGCCGTCTGGGCCGGGGTCCACAGGTCCTTGAAGACCCGGCCGGCGCGCGCCTCGCGCAGGGCCTCCTTCGAGAAGAACGAAGCCGAGCCACGGGCTCAGGCATCCCGGCATGCTCACCACGGCCGCGAGGCGCGGTTCGAAGGCGGCGGCGCGGGCGACCAGGTTGCCGCCCGTGCTGAGGCCGGTGAGGGCGATCCGGCTGCCGTCCACGTCCCCCCGTCGCTCCAGCCAGTCGATCAGCGGCCCGACCACCTTCTCCCAGCGTGTGGTGAAGGGCACCTCCTCCACGAAGAGCAACTGCCCCTGGCCGGGACGCGCCGGCCGTGTTGATCTCGTTGACGGCGCTCAGCACCTCGCCGACCTCGGAGGCGCGCATCCCGGCGGCGCCCAGGGCGAAGAGGCCGGCGAACTCGAACCCCGGATCGGTGAAGAGCCCCATGGCTCCGGGGGCGGGATCGGGAGCCGCGGAGGCCGTGGGCGCGGCGGCAGCGGCTGCCCCGGCCGCGGTTCCTGTGGCCGCGGTGCCCGGGACGGCGAGGGCGCCGGCCCCCGCCGCGAGTCCGGTCAGGGCCGCCCGGCGGGAGATCCCGGACGGCCGCGGCTGGTGCGGTGCGCGAGCGTGCGTCATGGCAGGGACCGTAGGAGGCTCCCCCGGCGGGCCGCCCGCCGCCACACCCGTCACTGCCCCGAACGGACCCGCGTCCCCGGCCGCTACCGGGTCCGCAGTACGCAGTCCCCGCAGAAGCCGCCGCCGGGGACCTTGTAGTAGAGGCAGCAGCTGCGCCGCACGAAGGCCACACCGAGCCCCTCCTCGTGGAGGAAGGTGCCGGTGCCCCCGAGCGGGCCGCGGTCGGCCAGCAGCCCGGCGGCCGCCTCCACCGCCGCGCCGCCGGGGACCCGGTCGATCAGCACCCGCAGCGCCCCGACGAGTGCGGAAGCGGTGTTCCCGCGCAGCACCTTGGGTGAGACCCCGAACCGCTCCCGCAGCGCCGCGTCGAGCACTTCGAGGTTGCCCAGCACGTTCTCCCCGAGCTCTGCGGCCGGGAGGTACGCCGGCTCCGGCAGCCAGAGCTGGAGCGACCCCGCGACGGGCAGCCGCCACCACACCCGGTCGGCGGCGAGGTCGGGCACGCTCCCCGACAGGGCCGCGCAGCCCAGCCCGAGCGACCAGAGCCGGGAGGCGATCCCGAGCTGCGCGGTCGAGCCGGCCACCCGGCCCGGCCCGCTCCCGATCCGCCGCCCCACCTCGGTGACGTACGGCGCGAGTTGCCCGGCGTACAGCTGCGCCAGCGGCCGGAAGCCGGGCCCGGGCGGCTCCTTCCCGTACGGCACGGCGAAGAAGGGCCCTACGCCCGCCAACTGCCCCAGTACCTCGTCCATGCCCGGATGATCTCAGGCGGTGGAGGCCCGCGGGCCCGCGGGCCTCAGCTCCGGACGCCGGGCGAAAGGCCCTGCTTCGACGCGTCGGCCAGCCGCACCGCCGGACCCATCCCGTACGAGGCGGCCAGCAGCAGCGCGCCGAGCAGCAGCCAGCCGGGAATGCCCCACATCAGGAGCAGCGAGGTCAGCACCAGCGGGCCCAGGGTCCGGGCGACCGGCACCCCCGTGCCGAAGAAGCCCTGGTACTGGCCGATCCGCTCGGGCGGTGCCAGCTCGAAGCCGATCTGCCAGGAGCCGGCGGACTGCCGCATCTCGGCGTCCACCTGGAGCGCCGCGCCCACCACGAGCACGGCCGCGGCCGCCCAGCCCGCCTCGGGCAGCGCGGAGACGGCGAACACGGCGCAGGAGGCGGCCATCACCAGCCCGGAGACGCGCAGCGCGCGCCGGGCGCTGTCCAGGTCGGTCACCGGCCGGGCGGTGCGCACCTGGAACAGCATCACGGCAACGGTGTTGAGCACGAACAGCGCCGACACCAGCCAGCCGGGGGCGTTGGTGCGCTCCACGATCCACAGCGGGATCGCGAGGCTGAGCAGCGGCATCCGCAGCAGCAGGACCGCGTTCAGCAGGGTCACCAGCGCGTACGGCCGGTCCCGCAGCACCGCCAGCCGCGGCTCCCCCGCCGCCCGCTCCGGTACGGGAGCCACCACCGGCAGCGACAGCAGTACGGCGGCGCAGACCAGGAAGCTGGCGGCGTCGAGCACGAACACCGCGAGGTACGCCCGCTCGGTGTCGGCGCTCAGCGCGATGCCGCCGAGGGCCGCGCCCAGGGCCAGGCCGGCGTTGAGGACGGCCTGGAGGTGGGCCAGTACGCCGGTCCGCTCCTGCGGGGTCACGATCCCCGCGAGCAGCGCCTGCCGGGCGGCCGCCAGGCCGCACTGGGCGGTGGCGTACACGACGACGGCGGCCAGGAAGGCCCAGAAGGAGCGGATGAACAGGAAGGACGCCACCGACGCGGCAGTGGCCACCGCCAGCGCCACGGAGGTGCCGCGCGGCCCCCGCCGGTCGGCGAGCGCGCCCAGCGGCACCCCCGCGACCGATCCGACGGCCCAGGCGGCCGTCAGGCCGAGGCCGATCTGGGCGGGCGAGAGACCGACCACCCGGGTGAAATAGAGCGCCGAACAGACGTAGTAGGCACCGTCTCCGACGGAATTGCTGAGCTGGGCGGCCGCCAGTCGGCGCGGCGCTCCGGGCGGGGGCAGGATCCGTATCGTCACGGCCTCATTGGATCAGCCGCAGTGGCCCCCCGGACAGGTCCAATGAAGACCCTCTGGGGCGGGCCACTCGGCGTGGCCGCACGGACGGATCAGAGCCTTGCGAGGAACTCCAGGAGCGCCTGGTTGAAAGCCTGCGGCTGCTCCACGCCCGGCAGGTGCCCGGCCCGCTCGATGACGCGGAGCACCGAGTGCGGCATCAGGGCCTGCAGGGCCTCGGCCTCCGCGACCGGGGTGTAGACGTCGTCCCGTCCGACCAGGACGAGGCAGGGTTCGGTGAGCGCGGCGAGCACCGGCCGGTAGTCGGGGCGCTCCGCCCGCCCGCGCAGGGCGGCGGCCGCGCCCTCGGGGTCGGTCGCGAGCATCATGGCGCTCACGTGCGCCGCGGCCCACGGGTTGCCGGTCACGTTGTACGGCGCGAGCATCTTGTCGATGACCTCCCGCGCGTACGGCTCCATGCCCTCCGCGAGCAGCCGGTCGGCGAGCTCCCGGCGGAACTTCTTGCCGTCTTCGGTCTCCGGTACGGGGGAGGTGTCGGCGAGCACCAGGGCCCGAATCCGACCCGGGTGGCGCAGCCGCGTCTCCATGGCGATCTGCCCGCCCATGGACACTCCGCCGACGACCGCCTGTTCGATGTCCAGGCGGTCGAGGAGCGCGGCGAGATCGTCGGCGAAGACGGCGAACGGCGTCTTGCCGGGCACAGCCGGGTTCTCCCCGTATCCCCGCAGGTCAGGGGCGATGACGCGGTATCCGGCGGCTGCGAGGGCAGCCGTCTGGGGGGCCCACATCGTGCGGTTGAACGGATGTCCGTGGATCAGGATTACGGCCGCTCCGTCGCGGGGACCCAAGTCATCGAAAAACAGTGCCGCGCCATTGCCAAATTGGGGGTTCATGAGAGGACTTTAAGGGGCTACATTGAGCCACTCGCGTTCACCTGACAGCCCGTTGCCTTTCACCCGTGTTTTGCACGGGGGGCGACGTCAGGGACGCAGACTGTGCAACCACCCCACCGCCCAGAAGGACCGAAGGCTCCGTGCCCGTACCCGTACTCCTCGCCGGCCGCTCCGTGCGGCTCGAGCCCCTCGCCCCCCACCACACCGAGGCCTTGGCCATGGCCGGGGCCGAGGATCGTACGACTTACGCCTTCACCCCCGTACCCCACGGCGTGCAGGCGTCCCACGAGTACATCGACCGTGCCCTCGCCGATCAGGCGGCGGGTCGATCGGTCCCGTTCGCGGTGGTCAGAGCCACCGACGGGCGGGTTGTCGGTTCGACCCGGTTCCTGGAACTGGACTACTGGCAGGGGCCGCTCGTGTGGCCCGCCGTGCCGGGGGTCCCGTTCGGCGATCCGGCCACGTCGATCCCCGATGCCGCCGAGATCGGCAATACCTGGCTGTCCCCGGGCGCCCAGGGCACCGGCATCAACACCGAGGCGAAGCTGCTCATGCTCCGCCATGCCTTCGAGACCTGGGGCGTCCGGCGCATCTCGCTGCGCGCGGACGCCCGCAACGGACGCTCGCGGGCCGCGATGGAACGGCTCGGGTTCACCTGTGAAGGGGTCCGCCGGGCCCATTCCCGGGGGCTCGACGGAGCGGTCCGCAGTACGGCCTTCTACTCGATCCTCGACGAGGAGTGGCCGGCCGTACGGTCGATCATCGAGCTGAGGCTGTCGGCGGGCGCGCAGCGCAAGCGCCGCCGCAAGACGCTCATTCCGGCGTAACGGTCCTGCCCCGACGGCCCCCGTCCCCCGCCTTCCCGGGCGTCATCCCAGGAAGGCGGGGGCGAGTGCCGATGCCATCAGCCGGGCGGGGGCGCCACTGCCGTCGGCCGGCACGGAGTACAGGTCGGCGCCGAAGTCCCCGGGCAGCGAGTAGACCACCGTGTGGTCGTCCGTCCACACCACCTGGTCGTCGACGCTGCGCTCCTCCGCGAGCGGGGTCTCCCGCATCGAGGCGAGGTCCAGGACGTGGAGCCGCCAGGGCGCGTCGGCCGACAGGCCCGGTACGCGCTTCTTGAACACCAGCCGGGTCCCGTCGGGCGACAGGGACGGGCATTCCAGGTTCTCGCGCAGCGTCGTCACCGTGCGCTCGGTCAGGTCTCCGCGGACCAGGTAGGTCTGGCCGCCGGTGGCGAGGGTCGCGTAGAAGGTCTTCTCGTCGGCGGCGAAGGTGACCCCCCAGAAGTTCACGTCGGCGTTGCGGTACGTCTTGCCGTCCTTGCGGATCGTGAAGTCCTCCAGGGAGGCGTCGTACTTCCCGGTGCGCAGGTCGAGCAGCGAGGTCCGGGTGGAGAAGTTCGTGCCGGCGTAGCTGTCCCCGCCCACGAAGACCGTCCAGGCGGCGAGGTGGCCGCCGGGCGAGACCCGCGCCCGGGTGGGGATGCCGGCCAGCGGGTGGCCGGCCACCTCCTTGAGGCGGGCGTCGAGGACGACGGCCTTGTAGCCGTCCTGGACCCCGCCCTTGTCGGCCTGAAGGCAGACCCCGGTGCCCGCGGCGGAGTAGAAGCGCAGGCAGCTCACCCCGGAGGCGGTACGGGGCCCTTCGGGCGCGTCGGCCGGCACGCTGGCGAGCTCGTCGCGGTGCGGACCCCAGGCCATGTTCCGGAACACGATCCGCCGACCGCCCTCGCCCGGGGCGAGCGTGAGCTCGCCCCGGGTGATCTGCGGTCCGCCGGCCTGGGGCCGGTCCTTCTCGTCGGCCCGCGAGGAGGCCCGTACGACGGCCAGCACCCCCACGGCGGCGAGCAGGACGACGGCGCAGGCGAGGATCAGGATCCGGCGGCGGAGGGTCATGGGCGGCCTTTCGGTCGTACGGGGATCGAGGCGTCGGGGATCAGGCGTCGGCAGCGCTGTCCGCGCTGTCCGCGCCTGCCGGGCGGAGCCGTACGCACAGGACGGTGGCCGCGGCCAGCAGCGCGGCGGCGACGGCGAGCGCGGGGCGGGCGCCCCACACGGTCCAGGCGGCGCCGAAGCCGATCGAGGCGGTGAACCGGGCGAGGGCCTGCCCGGTCTGCACGAGGGCGAGCCCGCCGCCGCGGTGCTCCTCGGGCACGGCTCCGGCCGCGGCGGCCATCAGCACCCCGTCGGTGGCGGCGTAGAAGCCGCCGTGGAGCAGGAGCACGGCGTAGGGCAGTGCGGGATGGTGCCCGTCGGCGAGGAGGATCGCGTACGCGGCGAGCAGCGCGAGGTGCCCGCCGAGGAAGACGCGCCAGCGGCCGATCCGGTCGGCGAGCCGCCCGAGCGGCAGCGCGAGCAGGAAGAACGCGGCGGCGGTGCCCAGTGGCAGCAGGGCGAACCAGCGGTCGGTGATCCCGGTGGTGTGCTGGAGCAGCAGGAAGACGAAGGCGTCGCTGACGGTGCACAGGCCGAGCAGCAGCGCGCACAGACCGATCCGGCGCAGGTCGCGGCGGCGCAGCAGCCCGAGGGAGGCCCGCAGGGAGACGGGCCCGGTGTCGGAGGCGGCGGGCGTGCCCGGCGGGGGTCCCGGTCGGCGGCCCGGTACGAAGAGCACCAGCACCAGTACGCCGAGCGCGGCGACGCAGGCGCTGACGGTGAAGACGGCGTCGTAGCCGTCGGCGGCGCCGCGCAGGATGAGGAAGGCGAGGATCGGCCCGATCAGCGCGCCGGCGGTGTCCATGGCCCGGTGCACGCCGAAGGCCCGGCCGCGTTCCCCGGGGGCGGCGGAGAGCGAGATGAGCGCGTCGCGGGGGGCGGTGCGCAGGCCCTTGCCGGTGCGGTCGAGGGCGAGGACGGCCCCGATGGCGGGCAGGGTGTGCACGAACAGCAGCAGCGGCTTGCACAGCGCGGAGAGGCCGTAGCCGATCCCGGCGAGGGCCTTGTGGCGGCCGAAGCGGTCGCCGAGGTGGCCGCCGGTGAGCCGGACCAGGGCGCTGACCCCGTTGTAGAGGCCGTCGAGCAGTCCGAAGCCGAGCGGGGTGAGCCCGAGCCCGGCGACGAGGTAGAGCGGGAGCACGGCCGTGACCATCTCGGAGGAGACGTCGGTGATCAGGCTGACCGTGCCGAGGGCGAGCACCGTGGGGGCGAGGGCGGGGCGCCGCCCCGGGCGGGTGCCCGGGGC